>JBIITU010000108.1:0-9259 GCA_044340335.1 Steroidobacteraceae bacterium | reverse complement strand
CGCGAAGTTCTGCGCGACCGCCGGCGGCTTCTTGTCGAACACGTTGTCGACACCGAAGTAGACGCCGTATTTGTCGTCGTCACCCCAGTTGTAGCGCACTTGCATGTCGTTGTACGTGTACGAACCGATCGGCAGGGTGCTCGGCAGTGTATCGACGATCGAGCTTTGATAGTTCAGTCGCCAAGTGGCCCTGAAGCCTCCGATCTGGTAGCCCAGGTTCAGGTTGGCGCGATGCTCGAAGCCGGCACCGAGGCGGCCGTCGCCGTTCAGCTGCCCCTTGCCGACTTCAAACGGAACGCTCGCGAGGGGCTGCAGGTTCAGCTTGTCGAGGTAGGTGTAGTTCAGGCCGATGTTGAACGTGTGGCCGTTCTCGAGCGTGTGAGCCCACTTCGCTGCAAGGTCGATGCCTGCGGTCTCGATCACAGCCGAGTTTCGCTGCTCCGAGTCAATGCTGAACAGCGTGCCTGGGCCGCGCGCGCGGATCGGATTGGCTGGCTCGCGGGTGATGAATGAGCACAACGTCGACGAGCCATTCGTTTCCGCGCACTGATCAATAATGAACTGCCGCGGAAGAAGCGCAATTGCATCCTCGATTTCGATATTGAACCAGTCGACTGTGACCTGGAACCGGGACAGGAATTCCGGCGTCCAGACGAACCCGACGGTTATCGTCTTGGCAGTTTCTTCGTTCAGCAGCGGATTGCCAAAATCGAACCCCTCGTAGGACTGCACGTCGCGGTTCGGGTCCGAGAAAAACACCCCCGTCATACCAGCGACGATGTTGGCCGCAAAACCCGGCTGCGCACGGCAATAGCTCGCCACTGCGGCGGGTGTGCCCGGAGGGGCTGTTGCCGCGCCGATGCCGTCACAGGGGTCCACCAGCCCGGGCGGGAAGGTCTGCAGCGGACCTTGGAACAGCTCGCCAATATTCGGCGCACGGGTGGCATTCGAATACACCGCACGGAAGCGCAGGTCGTCGATCGGCGCCCAGGTCAAACCAGCTTTCCAGCTGAACACGTCACCGACGGTCGTGTAGTCGCCGATACGGCCGGCGAGTTCGAGATCGAAGCCCGTGAAGACCGGCACGATGGCTTCAAGATAGGCCTCGGTCACGCTGTAGTCGCCCTGGGTATTGGAAAGCGCGTTGCCGAGTGTGTTGCCAGCCTGGGTCTCCGCCGAGAACTCCTCGGAGCTGTCTTCACGGCGATGCTCGATGCCGGTCGCAATCTTGATCGCGCCTGCCGGCAGTTCCCACAGCTCGCCCACGAGGTTTGCCGCAGCGACCTTCTGTTCGATCGTTGCGCGGTAGGTATCCAGCGTCAGACCATTGTTGGTCAGGTAGGCTGCGGCAGCCGCTGAGACCGAGTTGAAGCCGAACGGATTGAACGGCTGGCAACCCGCTGCGCGCGCGGCGGCATCGCGGCAGATCGGCGCGCCGGACATCGGGTCGGCGATCGCGTCCAACGCGAAGAAGTAGCGGTCACGCAGGCCGGTCTCGGAGAACGTGAAGTCCGTGGTGCGGCTCGCGTTGGCGTAAACATCCCACTTCCAGTCCTCGAACACCGTGCCGCGCACGCCGAGAACGACGCGCTCGAACTCGCGGTCATTGCGGTTCGAGCGGTCGAACACACCGTTCAGGCGCTTGAAGAACGAAAGCGCGGTCTGGCCCGAGCCGATCATGTCGGCGCGGATTGCCGCGGGAATGAATGGATTGTCGAGTGTCAGGCCAGCGTACGGGTCACCGTTTGGCAGGCGGGCGTCATCGCTCGCCGTTGCGAGGGGCTCAAGCCGCGAACGGGACTTGCTGTCGGAGTAGCTGCCCTCGAAGAACACTTCGATGTTGTCGGTGAGTTCATAGTTGCCGATCGCCGTCAGCAGCATGCGCTCGAGCGGCACCGCGATGAAGCGCTCGGCATTCCGATTGAAACCATCAATCGCCTGTCCGCGATAGGCGATCAGGTTGTTGTTCGAGTCATACGTCCAGTCGGTCGTCGAGGCCCCTGGGGCACGAAACCGCTGCGGAACGGGCGGTCGTTCGCCGAGATCGCGCGATTCCGGGAGCGCAGGCCGGCGTCCTTGTCCCAGGTCAGGTTCGCAGTGATGTTGCCGCGCTCGCCAAGGTTGAAGCCGCCCGTCAACGAGCCGAGGTAGCGGTCGTTGTCGCTCTCCGAGGTCTGGCCGCTCTGGCCGCGGAACTCGAAGCCTTCGAAATCGTCCTTCAGCGTGAAGTTGACGACACCCGCGATGGCTTCCGAGCCGTACACGGCTGAAGCACCGCCAGTGATGATCTCGATGCCCTTGATCAGGTCGGTCGGGATGTTGTTGATGTCGACTGATGAGGAACCGCCGATGCCTGCGACGACGCGGCGGCCGTTGACCAGCACCAGCGTTCGCTGGTCGCCCGCGTTGCGCAGGTTAAGCGTCGAGACGCCGTTGCCTGACACCGCGAAGTTCGAGTTTGCGCGCGAAAAACCTGCTGTGCCGAACGACGGCAGTTCCTGCAGGATGTCAGCGACGTTCTGCGAGCCCTGCGAGTCGAGCAGTTCTGCACTGACGATCTGCACTGGCACGGACGATTCGACTTCGGTGCGCGCGATGCGCGAGCCAGTCACGACGACCTGATCCAGGCCATCGGCTTCCTGCGCCTGCGTCGGCGCGGCTGCGCCGGCGCCGAACGTTGCAAGCGCCGCCGCGACGTACGCCGACACGCGTGTCGCTGCGCCGCTACGGAACGAAAAAGGAATACTCATCAGCATCTCCTCAACAAAGGTGCGGGCAGCATACTCCTGCATTGCAGGATATGGAATTACATGTTGCGAAGAAGCAACAGGCCGAAACGAAAAAGGCGGCCGTCAGGCCGCCTTTCTCGCGCGGTGTTGCCACCGCAGTTCGCGTTGTCGCGAGGTTCAGCGAGTCACGATGCGCAGCGTGACGCGGCGGTTGGTCAGGCGACCTTCCTCGGTGCCATTGCTCGCGATCGGCTGGCGCTCGCCGTAGCCGCGCGCGCGCACGGCGTTGGTGACGCCCTTGTCCGTCAGGTACTTCAGCACCGTCTCGGCGCGACGCTGCGACAGGCTCTGGTTGTAGCCATCGGAGCCGACGCTGTCGGTGTGGCCCGCGACTTCGACCTTGATGTCCGTGTAGCGCAGCAGCGTGCCCGCCGCGCCGTCGAGGATCGCGAAGCTCTCGGGGCGCAGGTCAGCGCTGTTGGTGTCGAACACCACGCCAGGCAGCTGGATTTCCTTCGTGAACGGGCAGCCGCGGAAGTCGACGCGCTCGCCAGCCGGCGTGGCCGGGCACTCGTCCTTGCTGTCGACGACGCCGTCGGCATCGCTGTCAAGTTCGCAGCCGCGCTCGTCGACCTTGATGCCGGCCGGCGTGTTCGGGCACTGGTCCTTGCTGTCGACGACGCCGTCGCCATCGCTGTCGATCTCGCAGCCGTTGGCATCGACGCGCGTTCCGGCCGGGGTGTTCGGGCAGCGATCGTTCGGGTCGATGACACCGTCGCCGTCGCTGTCGAGCGGGCAACCATCGGCATTGACCGGCGTGCCGGCAGGCGTGCCCGGGCACTTGTCCATGTTGTCGGTGACGCCGTCACCATCGCTGTCCGCCGGCGGCGGCGGCGGCGGCGGCGTGCCGCCCCACGAATACTGCAGGCCGATGCCGGCCATGTAATCGACGGTATCTTCGTCCGGCGTGGCCGCCGAGCCGAGCTGGCGACGCGCGCCGAGTTCGCCACGCAGCTGCAGGTTGGTGCCGAGTTCGCTGTTCTTGGCGATATCGGCCAGCACGCCGACGCCCAGCGAGATGATGGCGTTCTTGTCGCCCGCGCCGCCCGACGGCTTGCTCTCGAGCCGGCCCGCGCCGAGCTTGATGAAGGGGCTGACCGTCTGGTCGCGGTAGAACACGCGCGCGACGCCAATTTCAAAGCCTTCGAGGTTCAGCTTGGTGTTGGCGAGCCCATCGTGTTCCGCGCCGAACAGCGACAGTTCTGCGTTCCATTTCTCGCTGATCACGCGACCGACGGAGAACGCGAAACCGACACTGTCATCGGCATTGCGAGCGTCGTCGAGCCAGGCGCCCTGGATCTGCGGCGCGACGTAGATGCTGCCGACATCCGAGCCGGCGAACGCGGCCTGGCTGCCGAGCAGGGTTGCGGCCGCCGTCAGGGCGAGACCGAAGGACTTCTTCATGGAAGCATCTCCACTTCATTAATGTTGCGCGGGCGCACCGCGTGGTCAGAGCCGCGGATCATACCCGACGCAGCGCCGGTCGTGGAGTCGCTCAGCCGGTCGTTGCGTTCGCGCCACGATCGGGGCGGACGCGGAATGCGCCATGCACGACCCGGTCGCCCGGCTTGATGCCGCGGCGGGCGACTTCGCCGCCGCGCAGTTCCAGCACGGCCAGCACGGGTCGGCCCGAGGACAACGGTTCGAGCGAGTGCGGCGTGGTGTTCTGGTGGATGGTCACGATGCGGCCCTGCGCATCGATGAACAGCATGTCGAGCTGGATGAAGGTGTTCTTCATCCACATGCTCGCGACGCGCGGCCGGTCGTGGACGAACAGCATGCCTTCGTTGGCGGGCAGGTCGCGGACGAACATCAGGCCCTGCATCTGCCGCTCGCCGGTATCGGCGATCCAGACGCGGAAGTCATGCGTGGCCGCGCCTTTGCCGCGGACGATGCGCAGCTCGGAGCGCGGAAAGCTCGCGAGTTCCAGCAGCCCGGCCGGCCGCGCGCCGGCGTCAGCGAGGCGCAGGCCCTGCGGTGCGTGGGCCGGCAGCGCTTCGACTGTCAGCGGTTGGGCCGGCAGCGACACCGCCGCGATCAACAGCAGTCTCGCCAGCATCGACGTCTTCAAAGCTCACCTCGGTGATGAAATCGAACCGGCTGATCAGCAGGCGTTCGGGCCCGGTCAGCGCCAGCGCCGGCGCGGTGCAGAAGCCGCGGGCCGTAATCTGCCAGTTGCGACGCGCGCCGCCAAGCGCACCGACGCGCGCCATGTCGAGGCGATCGGTGGTGCAACGCGCGGCGCCACGCGTGCCGAAGATCCGCTGCTCGCCTTCGAAGATCACGGTGATGTTCGTCGGTCTCGATTCGACGCTGCGGCCCTCGGGGACGTCGTCGATGCCGAATACGAAGCGCAGACGCCGGCCATCGGACTGCAGCGGCCCGGCGATGGTCACGCGCAGTCCCTTGCCGTCGGGGCGCGGTCCGCCGTCGCACTGCATTTCATCGTGGCGCCAGGCGATGTCGAGATCGAGCGTGCCGCGCAGCCGCGCCCGCAACTGGCCGCGTCCGTCATGCGTGCAGCGCGCGGATGCAGCGGTCGCGAGGCCCGGCACCGCGACCGATTGCGCCGCACCGACCGGCACCGCGAGCGCGCTGAACGGGACGAGCAGCAGGGCAATGGATGGCAGCAGTTTCATCGGCGCGACGTGGTGTGCACGCCGCATAGCTGACCAGAACTGTCAGCGCATGACCAGCATCGACTTCGCAAGCCAGGCGATGGCCCGCGCGCCGAGCCGGGCCGCGTGCATGGTCAGGGTCAGCAGCAGCACGCCGACGACCAGCATCGCGATGACGCCGGGCCATTGCGGCAGCATCGACCAGGCGCCTTCATCCGGCCCGATGTGGAGGCCGCCGGCGGCATCGTGCAGGCCGAGCAGGCGCGCGCCTTCCCACAGCGCGCCGAGCGGCATCGCGAGGCCCAGCGCGAGGCCGACGAAGGTCACGATGAACGCGGCGACGCCGAGCGGCAGGCGCAGCACGAAGTAGGCGAGCGTGCTCCAGGTGCGCAGGTCTTTGAGCATCGCGACGCTGCGTTGCCACAGCGTCTGCGGCGCGCCCGGATGCTGCGGCCGGCGCGGCATGCGCTCGCCCGTCATCGCCTCGATGAGGCGGCCCTCGCCGAGCGCGACCACGCGCGTCAGGCCGATGAAGGCGAGGAACAGCGGCAGGCCGATGATGAAGATCAGCAAGGGCAGCGAGATCGACACGCCGGCGACCGCGAGCACGAAGTAGAACAGGCCCGTCGGCAGCGCGAGCAGCAGGAAGAACAGCGAGGTCCAGGCACGCACGTCGCCGAACACGGCGAAGAAGCGCCGCAGCGCGCCGGCATCGGCGCTGCGCGGCCGCGGCGGCGACAGCGCGACGCGCACGCGCGCCTCGGTGTCGCGATAGGCTTCGGCGACTTCGAGCGGCGCGCCATACGTGCTGGCGATCAGTTCGAGCACATCGGCCTCGGACTTGCCGGCATGGGCAGCGAGCTCGGCGCGCAGGTATTCCTCGGCGTCGTACAGCGCGTCCTGGATCAGTGCGGGGTCTTCGCCGGCGAGCGCATCGCGCAGCTGTTCGAGGTAATCATCGATAGAGCGCGGGGCGGGGCGGTTCATGATTCGGCTCCGTCTTGGGGGCTGCCGCCGGCGGCGGTGTCGGTGGTGAAGCGATCGACGAAGTCGCGCGTGGTGACCCAGGCGCGGCGCCACTCGGCGAGCACGCGCCGGCCTTCGTCGGTGATGCGGTAGTAACGCCGTGGCGGCCCGCTATAAGAGGGCACGACGCGGCTGGTCAGCAGGCCGCCGGCCGACAGCGCGCGCAGCACCGGGTAGATCGTGCCCTCCTTGAACAACGGATCGCCGTCCTGGGCGCGGTTCAGGCGCTTGGCGATTTCGTAGCCGTAGAGGTCTTCTGCGGTGGCCGCGAGCACCGCGAGCAGCACGAGCGCGACCAGGCCGGAATTCAGGTCTTTCTGGAACTTACGGGCGTAGGTATCGTCCATTTGTTAATACTGTGAAGTACACAGTACTAGTAGTCAAGCAGTATTATCAGTTGAATAAATCTCATCTCTCGACCCGGCTGGGCCGCTGCTAGAATTCTCGTAAATGGCTGACACCTTGCGGATCGAGATCACACCCGAGATTCCCGCGGCGCTCGCGCGCCTGCCGGAACTCGCCACCAACCTCTACTTCAGCTGGGACCGTCCGACCCGGGCGCTGTTCGAGCAGATCGACCCGACGCTGTGGGGTCAGGTGCGTGGCAACCCGAAACTCATGCTGCGCTGCGTTGCGCAGGAGGCGCTGGATCGCGCCGCCGCAGATCCGGCGTTCCTTGCCCGGTACCACGAGGTTCTGGGTGCGTTCGATGCCTACATCCAGGCGCCGCCCGTCGAAGGCGCGCCGCTGGTGGCTTACTTCTGCGCCGAGTATGGCTTCAACCAGAGTCTGCCGATGTACTCGGGCGGGCTCGGCGTGCTCGCCGGCGATCACTGCAAGGCGGCGAGCGACGAGCGCCTGAACTTCATTGCCGTTGGCCTGCTGTATGGGCAGGGCTATTTCACCCAGACCGTCGACAGCGACGGCATGCAGCACGCGTCGTACCGCGAGCACGAACCGCGCGACCTGCCGATCGAACCGGTGCTGGGCGCAGACGGCAAATGGATCAGCGTCACGCTGCCGATCGCCGGGCGCACGGTGCGGGCGCGGGTCTGGGCGGCGCGTGTCGGCCGGATTCGCGTGCTGCTGCTCGACACCAACACGCCGGAGAATTCGCCGGCGGATCGCGACATCACGCACCGCCTCTATGGCGGCGACGAGGCGGCGCGAATCCGCCAGGAAATGGTGCTCGGCATCGGCGGCGTGCGCGCGTTGCGCGCGCTCGGGCTCGCGCCTGCCGTGTGGCACATGAACGAAGGCCATGCGGCGTTCCTGACGCTCGAACTGCTGCGCGAAGCGCTGGCGCGCGGCCTCGGTCTTGCCGCGGCGCTCGAGTGGGTTGCGGCGCAATGCGCATTCACGACGCACACGCCGGTCGCGGCGGGCCACGATGCGTTTGGCCACGACCTGCTGCTCACGCACTTCGGCGACTACCTGCGTGAGCTCGGCATTTCCGCCGAGACACTGGTGTCGCTGGCGCGCGCGCCGCATGCGCCGCACTCCTTCAACATGACGCGGCTCGCGCTGACGGGGGCGCGGCACGTGAATGGCGTCAGTCGCCTGCACGGCATCGTGTCATCACAGCTGATCGCCGATCACTGGCCCGAGTTGCGCCCGGAGGAGAATCCGGTCGGCTACGTCACGAACGGCGTGCACGTGCCCACTTTCCTGCATCAGAAATGGGCGGAGTTCTTCGATGAGGTCGCGGGCCCCGACTGGCGGGAGCGGCTGTCGGACGAGGATTACTGGCGCCTGCTCGAACGCGTGCCCGATCGCAGCTGGTGGGCCGCAGGGCAGACCGTGAAGTCGGACATGCTCGCCTGCGTGCGCGAGCGCCTGCGCCGCGAATTCGCGCGCTCCGGCCACACCCCGGTGCAGTGGCGCCATATCACGCGCTATCTCGATCCGGCCAAACCCGACGTGCTCGTGATCGGTTTCGCGCGCCGCTTCGCGACCTACAAGCGCGCGGCGCTGCTGCTGCGCGATCGCGCGCGCCTCGCACGCCTCGTCAACGACGTGAACCGCCCGGTCGTGTTCCTGTTCGCCGGCAAGGCGCATCCGGCCGACCTGCCGGGGCAGGCGGTGTTGCGCGAGATCAAGCAGGCGATGCTGTCGCCAGACCTCATCGGCCGCATCATTTTCATCGAGGACTACGACATCCAGCTCGCGCGCTGGCTGGTTGCGGGTTGCGACGTCTGGCTCAACAACCCGATCGCGCCGCTCGAGGCGAGCGGCACGTCCGGCATCAAGGCCGCCGTCAACGGCCGCCTTAACCTGTCGGTGCTCGACGGCTGGTGGGCGGAAGGTTTCGCGGACGACAACGGCTGGGGGCTGCCGCCGGTCGAGGTGCGGGATCCGCAACGGCGCGACGAACTCGAATCGCAGCTGCTGCTCGACACGATCGAAGAAGACGTCGTGCCGCTGTACTACACGCGCAGCGAGCACGGCTGCCCCAACGAATGGGTGCGGCGTTGCAAGCGCGCGATGATGACGGTGATCCCGCGCTTCAACATGCGGCGCGCAGTGGCCGACTATGCGCGCGGCATCTACCTGCCGGCGGCGGCGCAGGGCGCGCGGCTCGGCACGCATGACGCGGCGGGCGCGCGCTCGCTGGCAGAGTGGAAGGCGCGCGTGCGGCGCGAGTGGAGCGGCGTCGCGCTGCGCGCGCTCGGCGTGCTGCCGCAGGCGATGCCGCATGCCGAGTCGCTGCGGCTGCGGGTTGCGCTGCAACTCGGCACGCTGCAGCCCACCGACGTCCGGATCGAGTTCATCGCGCGGCGCGAGTTGCCCGAAACCCTGCATGAACTGCCGTTGCTGGCGTCGTCG
>JBIITU010000107.1:0-9270 GCA_044340335.1 Steroidobacteraceae bacterium | reverse complement strand
GGCCATGAAGATGGGTCATGGCCTCGACCCGACCTCGGAGTTCGGCCCGCTGATCTCGGCGAAGCAGCGCGAGCGCGTCGCCGGTTTCGTCGACGCCGGCCGTCGCGAGGGCGGCGAACTGGTCTGCGGTGGCGGTTCGCCCTCGCGGCCCGGCTACTTCTTCGAGCCCACCGTGCTCACCCGGATGCAGCCGACCATGACACCGGTGCAGAACGAGATCTTCGGTCCCGTGCTGTGCGTGCAGACCTTCGGCGACGGCGACCTCGCGGCCGTCGCGCGCGCGGCCAACTCGACGATCTACGGCCTGTCAGGCAGCGTCTGGACGCGCGACATCGGCACCGCGATGAAGATGGCCAAGATGATCGACTCCGGCCAGGTCGCGATCAACATGCATGCGGCGATCGACCCTGCCGTGCCCTTCGGCGGCAACAAGCAGTCCGGCTGGGGTCGCGAGTTCGGCGCGGACGGGCTCGACGCCTATCTCAAGACCAAGGCGGTCACCGCCACCTGGTGAGCCGCCGCGCGAGATCAGTCGCGCCGGCAGCGGTAGCGCACTCGCGAGCGACACGAGCAGCGCGCACAGGTACGGCAACGCCTGCACGCCGAGCATCAGCACCCAGGCGCTGCGATCGGGACTGGCCACGGTCGTGCCGGCTGCGATCGCGCCCGCCGCCACCAGCAGCGCGACCAGCATCAGGGTTTCTTCGCGGGCCGCCGTCAGCGCCTGCCACAGCGCTGCGCGATGCGCCTGCTTCGGCGTGCGCAGGAACGGCATGCCGCGCGTGCACAGCCCGCGCAGCATCGCAACGCCGATCGTGTGCGACAACGCCAGCCCTGCGACGGCAGCGGCCAGCGTTTCGCGCGGCGTTGCGCCGACGCACTCGCGGTACAGATGCAGCAGCTTCGCGACGCGGAACGCGAACAGCGACAGCGGCAGCAGCGCGAACATCGCAAGCGGCGCATCGATGCGCGTCGGTGCGACGAGCATCGCGATCGACCACGCCAGCGCGGCGAAGTTGAACGCCAGGTTGAAGCCATCCGCGAGCCACGGCAGCCAGCCGGCGATGAAGTGATAGCGCTGGCCCGCGTCGAGTGCCGAGGCGCGGCGGCCAAACAACCAACCCGCGTGCGTGCGCAGGATCTGCGCCGCGCCATAGGCCCAGCGGAAGCGCTGCTTCTTGAAGTCGACGTAGGTGTCGGGCATCAGCCCGCGGCCGTAACTGCGCGCCGTGTAGTGCGCTTCCCACCCGGACTCGAAGATCGACAGGCCGAGTTCGGCATCCTCGGTGATGCACCACTCCGCCCACGCATGCCCGTTCTCGAGCACGTGGCGCCGCACCATCGTCATCGTGCCGTGCTGGATGATCGCGTTGCGCTCGTTGCGGGTGATCATGCCGATGCGGAAGAAGCCGCGGTACTCGGCATGCATCATCGCCTTGAACATGCTCTGGCCGGCGTCGCGATAGTCCTGCGGCGCCTGCACGACGGCGACGCGCGGTGCGTCGAACGCCGGCACCAGCTCCCGCAACCATTCAGGTGCAACGACGTAGTCGCTGTCGATGACCGCGACGATGCTCGCGTCTGCGGCGGTCTCGCGCAGTGCGAGATTCAGTGCGCCCGCCTTGTAACCATGCAGGTTCTCGACATGGATGAAGCGAAAGCGCGAGCCGAGCGCGGCGCACTGCGCCTCGACGGGTCGCCAGATGCGCTCGTCGGTCGTGTTGTTGTCGACGACGATGACTTCGAAGCGCTCGTAGTCGAGGCGCGCCAGCGCGTCGAGCGTTTCGCGCACCATGTCGGGCGGCTCGTCATGGATGGGCACGTGGATCGACACCTTGGGCCAGTCGTCGCGCTCCCGCGCCGCAGCGCCCGCGAGCAGGCGACCATGATCAGAGACCCAGCAGGCCTCCGCCCATTCGTGCGCCTCGGTCAACAGCACCGCGATGACACCCAACGTGGCGAGCAGCAGCACCACGCCAACGCCGATGCTGAGCGGCGTCAGGTACTGCTGGCTGTAGTCCCACGCCATCCACACCGACAGCGTCGCGATCGCATAGACCACGATCGCCAGAAAGCTGCGGCCGCGATTGCGCAGCGTCTGGCTGCCCAGATAGAACATGGCCAGCAGGCCGAGTGCGACCAGCACCGAGGCTGCCGCCAGCACGGGCCACTCCGGCAGCCGCACGATCGGCCCCAGGAAGGAGAACTTGGCGTTGCGCTCGACGTCGTAGACGCCCCAGTAGGCACCGACCGCACCCTCCGTCTGCTGCTTCCAAGGCTGGTCGAACGCCTCCATGACGTAGTAGACCCAGCCCTGCCGCTCCGCATGCGCGAGGAAACGACGCAGGAACAGCGCCTGGTTCGCCACCGTGGCCACTGCGGTTTCGCGGGTGCGGCCATTGCTCGGCCAGCCCACCTCGGCCACCACGATCGGCTTGCCGGGAAAGCGCGCCGCGAGTTCCTGCATGCGCTCGATCGAGTGCGCGACTGCAGTCTCGACCTCGATGCCTTCCCAGTACGGCAGCAAATGCACGGCGATGAAGTCGACGTGGTCGGCGAGTTCCGGATGCTTTAGCCAGACATGCCAGGGCTCCGCGGTGCTGACGGGCTGGCCGATCTGCTCGCGGGCGCGATCGAGGTACTCGATCATCTGCTCGACTGGCACGTCGCCGCGCAGCACGACTTCGTTGCCGATGATCACGCGGACGACGTTCTTGTGCTGCCGCGCGAGTCGGATCGCCGTGGCGATCTGCTGCTGGTTGTTGTTCAGGCGCGCATCCAGCCAGGCACCGAGCGCGACGTTGATGCCGTGGCGCGCCGCCAGCGCCGGCACCAGTTCGAGTCCATCGCTCGTGCTGTAGGTTCGCACTGCATGAGTGCGCCCAGCCAGCAACGCAAGATCAGCGTCGATCTGCTGCGGCGTGAGGCGATCGGCGCGCACGGCATCCTGGTCGATCCGGTACGGCGAGAACGCGAAGCCCTGGATCCGCGACGGCCAGGCCGGCTCACTGGCAGGCTGGTTCAGCAGCGCCCAGAAGGCATAGGTCAGCGCCGCGAAAATCGCGGCCACGAGCAGACCCGACCAGCGGATGCGCGTCATCGCCTGTTGATCCCGGCACTTGCGAAGGAGGCGCGATACTAATGTGTCACGCGCCACATGCAAGCCGTCGCCACGCAGCGGCACCAGGGCCGCCCCGACAAGGTGCAAGCAGGGCCTCGACCGCTCCGAATCAGCGCAGAGAGTGCGTCAGCTCGACGCTGGTGCGCGACAGATAGTCGGAGATGCCGACGATCTCCTCGCGCTTGAGCCTGGCCATCAGTGCGATGTGGTCGCGACTCATGTTCGGGCGGCGTTGCTCGACGGCATCGAAGAACTGGCGATACAGGTAGCCGTAGTGCTGACCGGCAAGCCGCGGCACGCCACGCAGCGCATCGCCACCGCCGAGTGCGCCATGGCAGCTCTCGCAGTGCCGGAAGTACGCGCGCGCGCCGTCGTTCAGGAACTCGCCCGGCCCCGTGCCACTGCCGAAGCCGCGCGGCATCCGCGCCACATAGGCGGCCACATCGGCAATGTCCTGGCCACCCTCGAGATGACGCATCCGCGCCGCATGCTCCATCTGCATGTCCCAGCGCCGGTTGTGGCGATAGTCGACCAGCTGCTTGGCAATGACGGCGAAGTGCTGTCCCGCGATCGCCGGCACGGAACCATCGGCAACACCGCGGCCATCGACCCCGTGGCAGGCGCCGCAGGGCGCGTAGGCATCTTCGCCGGCGCGCAGCTCGGGTGTCGCGCGCATTGCAGCGCCGAGTTCGAGATGCCACGCCGGATTCGCGGCCGGATTCGCGCGGCCATCGCCGACGCGCGACTGCGCGAGGCCGACGGAGCTGAGCGCAGCGAGCAGCAGCACCAGCCACAGCGCATCGACCAGTGTCTCCAGATATCGAGGCAGTCTTGCCTGCAGCATGGGCGTCCCCCCGGAAGCGACACCTTGAGTATGGGCAACGGGTCTGGCGCTGCGCATCCGGGATTGCCGCAGATGCCGGCGGGGCGCCCCGGACGCGACTATCCGGCCAGGCCGATCTCGCGCAGCCGCTGTGCGAGGAACTCGCCCGCCGTGATCGGCGGATGCTTCGCGCCGGCCCCGAGGCAACTCGGCAGGCAAGCGAGCGACGTCGCTGCGGTCGGATGCATGAAGAACGGCATCGAGTAGCGGCTGACGTTCGGGCCGTCGGGATTCACGACGCGGTGCGTCGTCGCCGGGATGATGCCGTTGGTCAACCGCGCCAGCATGTCGCCGGAATCGACGATCAGGTTGCGCGGCGCCGTCTCGACCGGCAGCCACTGCCCGTCGCGATCCAGCAGTTGCAGGCCTGCGCCGCGCGCCGCGACCAGGATGGTCAGGAAGTTGATGTCCTCGTGCGCGGCCGAGCGCACGCAGTTCGGATCGGCGTCTGCGGGAATGGGTGGATAGTGGATCAGGCGCAGGATCGAGTTGCCATCGCGGACCAGCGGATCGAACCAGTCGGCCGCAAGCCCGAGCCCCGGCGCCAGCGCCGCGAGCAGCGTGCGCCCGGTCGCGTCGAGCCCCGCGTACAACGCGCTGAACACCTCGCGAAAGCGCAGCCAGTCATGCGGCCAGACGTTCGGCGGCAGGTCTTCGGCACTGGGCGTGCCGGGCGGCGGCGACTCGCGGCCGATCTGCCAGAACTCCTTCAGATCCGGGAAGCGCGAGTCCTTCGCATGCTCGGTACCGAACGGCGTATAGCCGCGCAGGCCGCCGCGATGCGCGAGCTTCTCGGTCAGTTCGCGCGCGAACAGCGCGCGCGCAAGTTCGTAGGCCTCATCGAGCAGCGCGATCGGCACGGCATGATCGCGCAGGATCACGAAGCCGAAGCGCTGCAGGCCGCGCAACAGATCCGCCTCGAAGCGCGCCCGCGCGGCGGTATCGCCCGCGGTGAATTCGGCAAGACTGAGCTCGGGGACTGTCTCGCGCGCCATGCCCGCTCCCTGCCGGATTCAGATTCCGGCGATCGAGTAGATCGCCGTGCGCGTCGGCAACGACGGCTGCGCGCCGCGCGCCTGTGTCGCCGCTGCGCCTGCGGCACAGGCGAAGCGCAGCGCCGTCTCTGGCGGCTCCTGGCGCAGCAGGTCGACGACCAGCGCGGCCACGAAGGCATCGCCAGCACCGGTCGTGTCGACCGGCTGCACCGGCGGTGGCACGGCCGTCGCGATCAATGCGCCATCGCGCCACAACTCCGCGCCGCGCGCACCCAGTGTCTTCGCGACCAGGCCGCGGGCACGATGCAGGCGCTCGCCGTAGAACGCCGCCTCGATTTCGTTGACGACCAGCAGGTCGGCGCGTTCGAGCACGGCATCCGGCACATCGACGGCAGGCGCAAGATTCACGCAGACGAACGCCGTCGACAACTCCACCGCGCGCGCGACTGTCGCGACCGGCACTTCGAGCTGGCAGATCAGTGCATCGTGCGACGGCAGCGCGACATGCTCGGGCGCAAGCTTCGCGTTCGCGCCCGGCGCGACGACGATCTGGTTCTCGCCGTCGGCGCCGACGACGATCAGCGCCACGCCCGTGTGCGCGGTTTCGTCGATCCCGCACTGCGACAGTTCGACGCCCGCGGCGCGGACCAGCGCCAGCGCCTCCGTCGCGAAGGGTCCGCGACCCACGCGCGAAATCAGACTGACGTTGGCGCCGAGACGACGCGCGGCCAGCGCCTGGTTGGCGCCCTTGCCGCCCGGATGGCGCGCGAAGTTCGCGCCGGTGACCGTCTCCCCCGGCAGTGGAATGCGCACGCCGGATGCCACCAGGTCCAGGTTCACCGAACCGAGCACGACTATCTAAGGGCTGCTCGTTCAACGGAAGCGCTCCATCAGCAATGCGAACACGCCATCGGCATCGACGCGCGTCGCCCAGCGCGCCGTGCTCGGGCGGGACGGCTCGAGGCGGAACTCGACCGCCGTCGCGCCCAGCGTCAGCGGCGAATCCGTCTCGATGCCGAGATACACGGGCGCGAGCTCAAACAGTTCCGGCCGCAGCAGCCACGCGATCGTGCAGGGATCGTGCATCGGCGCGCCAGGCTCGGGCAATCCGTAGAAATCGAGGGAACCGGCGAAGTGCATGAGGTCCGCGGCGGCGACCGCGAGCGGCGTGCCGATGGTACGCAGCGCCGCGATGCGCGTCGCATTGGCGCGCACCTGGTGCGTGGCATCGAGCCCGATCGCCACCAGCGGCACGCCGGATTCGCAGACGATGCGCGCCGCGTGCGGATCGGCGTAGATGTTGTACTCCGCCGAGGCCGTGATGTTGCCGCCGATGCTGCGCGCGCCGCCCATGAAGACGATCTCGCGGATCCGCGCCGCGATGCGCGGCTCGAGCCGCAGCGCGAGCGCGATGTTGGTCATCGGGCCGGTGACGGCGAGCGTCACGCTGCCCGCCGGTTCGCGCAGCAGCGTGTCGACGATGAACTGCACCGCGTGCCCGGCCGCAAGCGGCGCCCGCGGCTCCGTGACCGGCAGCGGCCCCAGCCCCGAATCGCCATGCACGTGGCCCGCATCGATGGCCGGTCGCAACAGCGGCCGCTCGCAGCCCGCATGCACCGGCACCTGCTCACAGGCCATGAACTCGCGGATGAAGCGCGCATTTCGCGCCGTCAGTGCGGGACCGACGTTGCCCGCGACGGTCGTGATGCCGAGCACGCGCAGCTCGCGCGGCGAACGCAACGCCAGCATCAGCGCGATGGCGTCATCGACGCCGGGGTCGCAGTCGAGGATCACCGCACGCGGCGCAGGCACTGCGGCTGCGCTCACCAGCTACCCGTGTTCGGCATCGACGCCCAGGGTTCAGCCGGCGGCAGCGCCGCGCCGGCCTGCAGCAACTCGATCGAGACCTGGTCCGGCGAACGCACGAAGGCCATGCGGCCGTCGCGCGGCGGCCGCAGGATCGTCACGCCGTGATCCGCCAGTCGCTGGCAGCTCGCGTAGATGTTCTCGACCTGGTACGCGAGGTGCCCGAAGTTGCGCCCGCCGGCGTAGGCCTCGGGATCCCAGTTGTGGGTCAGCTCGACCTGGGCCGAGTGATCGCCAGGTGCGGCAAGGAAGATCAGCGTGAATCGCCCCTGCGGATAGTCGCGCTTCGACAGCAGCTCGAGCCCGAGCGCATCGCGATAGAAGCGCAGCGACGCATCGACATCTGTGACGCGCACCATGGTGTGCAGGTACTTCATGGGCTGCGCCGGTCAGAACATCTCTGACGGGCCCGGCTGCTCCGGTTCGACGCGCGAGCGCGAGGCGATGTGCTCGCCGGTGATCATCGCGTCGTAGGACTGGCCCGGCCCCACCATCGGGTACACGCCTGCATCGGGATCGATGATCACTTCGAGGAAGGCCGGCCCCGGATAGCGCATGAACTCCTCGACGACGCGCGGCACATCGGCCTTGCGATCGAGCCGCACGGCGAACTTGAAGCCGTCGGCCTGCGCCGCGCGCACGAAATCCTTCTTGTGCAGTGATTTGTCGCTCGCCGACAGTCGCCCCTTGAAGAACAGCTTCTGCCACTGCTTGACCATGCCGTCGCCGAAGTTGTTCAGCACGACGACCTTGACCGGCAGGTCGTAGGTGGTCACGGTCTCGAGCTCGCCGATGTTCATGCGGATCGACGCATCGCCGTCGATGTCGATGACGACCTTGCCCGGATTCGCGAACTGCGCGCCGATGGCCGCCGGCAGGCCGAAGCCCATCGTGCCCATGCTGCCCGACGTCAACCACAGTCGTGGCTCACGGAAATCGCAGTATTGCGCAGCCCACATCTGGTGCTGGCCGACGCCGGTCGAGATGATCGCCTCGCCCTTGGCGTGCCGGTTGATTTCCTCGATGACGTAGTACGGCTGGATCAGTTCGCTCGCCCGGTCGTAGTTCATCGCATGCCGCGAGCGCAGTTCGTCGAGGTGCCGGTGCCAGGCGGAGTAATCGACGCGGAAGCCGGTGCGACGGCCATAGGCGGTCAGCGTGCGCAGCGCGTCGTCGAGCTGGCCGACGTGGCTCCACTGCACGCGCTTGACCTTGTTGATCTCGGCACGGTCGATGTCGATGTGCGCGATCCGCTTGGCATTCGGCGCGAACTTGTTGGGCACGCCCGCGACGCGATCGTCGAAGCGCGCGCCCACGGCGATCAGGAAATCGCAGTCGTCGACGGCATAGTTCGCGAACGCCGCGCCATGCATGCCCAGCATCCGCAGCGCCAAGCGGTCGGTCGTGTCGACCGCGCCGATGCCCATCAGCGTGGTGACCACCGGCACGTCGAAGGCCGCGGCGAACTCGCGCAGCTCGCGCGCCGCGCTGGCATTGATGACGCCGCCGCCGGCATACAGCAGCGGCCGCTTCGCCGCGGCCAGCGCGGCGAAGAACTCCTTGGCCTCGTCGTCTTCGATATGGCCGTTGTTGGCTGCGAACAGTCGCTTGCGATAGCCCGGGATCGCGAGCTTGCCCGCGCCGGCAAACGCGCCGCTCCAGTTCTGCACGTCCTTCGGCACGTCGATGACGACCGGGCCCGGCCGGCCGGTGCGCGCGATCTCGAACGCGGTGCGCACCGTCGCCTCGAGCTGGGCCGGGTCGGTGACCAGGAACACGTGCTTCGCCACCGAACCCATCAGCGCCGCGACCGGCGCTTCCTGGAATGCATCGGAGCCGATCGCGCTGGTCGGCACCTGGCCGCAGATCACGAGCATCGGGATCGAATCGGCCATGCAGTC
Source organism: Steroidobacteraceae bacterium (assembly GCA_044340335.1). Taxonomy (GTDB): domain Bacteria; phylum Pseudomonadota; class Gammaproteobacteria; order Steroidobacterales; family Steroidobacteraceae; genus UBA964. The sequence continues at coordinate 504 of JBIITU010000107.1, read as the reverse complement.
GCGCACCGGCGTCACGGTGTTGGTCGCGCCGGGGCCGGAGGTCACGACGCAGACGCCGACGCGGCCGCTGGCACGCGCGTAGCCGGCCGCCATGAAGCCCGCGCCCTGCTCGTTCGCGGGCACGATCAGCGGCATCTGCCGGCCACCCGCTTCGGCCTGCGCCTGGTTGTAGAGGAACACGGCATCGTAGGTGGGCAGGATCGCGCCGCCCGAGTAGCCGAAAATCGCTGTCGTGCCCTCATCGGCCAGGACTTGCACGATCATCTCGGCGCCGCTCATGACCTTGCCGGCGAGCGGGTGGGCGGAGGCAACAGGCGACGTGGCGTTCTGCGGCAGCGAGTTCATGGCGATCACATGGCGGCGGGCGGGCGGACCCGGGTTTCCGAGCGTATCAGCATCAGGACGCGGTGCAAAACTTGGGGGCTTTTGCTGCGCCGGAATCCAGTATTCTTGGATCCATGCGCCACATCATCGCCATCCACCTGCAGAACGAAGCTGGTGCCC
>JBIITU010000106.1:0-9272 GCA_044340335.1 Steroidobacteraceae bacterium | reverse complement strand
ATTCCTTCCGATTCGATGATGCCGACGCTGCTCGATGGCGATTTCATCGTCGTCAACAAGTACAGCTATGGCCTGCGCTGGCCGGTCAGCCACCGGCTGTTCTATGAAATCGGCCGTCCGCAGCGGGGCGACGTCGCCGTCTTCCGGTATCCGGACGACCCGGGCATCAACTACATCAAGCGCGTCGTCGGTTTGCCGGGCGACATGGTCGAGGTGCGCAACGATCGCCTGATCATCAATGGCGAGCCGGTCCCGTTCGAGGACCTGGGCCGCTTCAATGACGGTTGCTACGAGAACATGCGGCTGGCGCGAGAGCGCCTGGGCGAGCGTGAGCACCAGGTGCTGCACTGCCTGACGGGCGAGTCCATCGTGACGCTGCCGCTGGCCAGCTGCGACCGCGAGATCACCCAGGGCTATGCCTGGAATCCGGGGGTGACCCGGCCGCCGATTCCGGCGACCGCCAGATGCGGGTCCCGGAACGCAGCTACCTGATGATCGGCGACAACCGTGACAACAGCACGGATGGGCGCTATTTCGGCTTCGTGGATGAGACACTGTTGGTCGGCAAGGCCACCCGAATCTGGTTCAATTGGGACCTGCAGCGCGCCGGCGGCCCGCAGTGGAGCCGAATCGGCGTCGCCATCGATTGAATGGGAGGTCGCATGCATCGCCGTCAACGCGGGATCACATTCCTTGGCTGGATCATCCTGCTCGTCCCGATAGCCATCCTGGTGTACGCCGGCATCCGGCTCACGCCCATTTATCTGAATGCGACCAAGGTGTCGCGGGTGCTGGAGCAGGTCCGGCAGGAGTACCAGGGTCAGACCTCGGTCGGTCAGTCGTCCCTGCGGTCTGCGCTCGGCCGGCGCTTCAACATCGAGTACATCGACTACCCCGATTACAAGGATCTGACGATCCGCAAGACCGGCGAGGGATGGGAGATCGCCGCCGCGTACGACGAGGTCGTGCCGCTCGTCCACAACGTCTCGCTGCTGGTCGAGTTCGAGCAGTCCGTCGTGATCCAGTGACGCGCGCCGTGCACTGATGGCAGCGGACTCGGCGGAACAGTGGATACGGCGCGAGTTCGGGCACGCGTTTCGTGATCCGGGTCTGCTCGCCGCTGCGCTGACCCATCGCAGCGCCTCCAGCCGCAACAATGAACGCCTCGAGTTTCTCGGCGATTCGGTGCTGAACCTGGTGGTCGCCGAGCAGCTGTTTCGGCTGTATCCGAGTGCCAGCGAGGGCGACCTGAGTCGGCTGCGCGCCCGGGTGGTCAGTGCCGAGCCGCTCGCCGAGGTGGCGCAGCGGATTGGCCTGGGCGAGCGCCTGCAGCTCGGCTCCGGCGAACTGAAGACCGGCGGGTTCCGCCGCCAGTCCATCATCGCAGATGCGCTCGAAGCACTGATCGGCGCCGTTTATCTCGACGCGGGACTCGACACTGCGCGTACGCTGGTGCTCGGGCTGTTGGGCGAGCGCATCGCCAGCGCACCGGACGTCGCCAGCCTGAAGGATTCGAAAACGCGATTGCAGGAGTACCTGCAGGCCAAGGGGCTGCCGCTGCCGAGCTACACGGTCGAATCGGTGGAGGGTGAGCCGCACGACCAGCATTTCTGTGTCGAGTGCCGCGTCGATGCGCTGCAGCGGGTGGCCCGCGGGGAAGGCAAGAGTCGCCGGCGCGCCGAGCAGGAAGCCGCGCAGCGCGTGCTCGACCAGATCCAGGAATCATCATGAGTTCGCCAGAAGTACCGCCCCAGGCACTGCGCGCCGGATTCGCCGCGCTCGTGGGTCGGCCCAACGTCGGCAAGTCGACGCTGCTGAACGCGTTGTGCGGCCAGAAGCTGTCGATCGTCACGCCGCGCCCGCAGACCACCCGGCACCGCGTTCTCGGCATCGTCAATCGGCCGGGCCTGCAGATCGCGTTCGTCGACACGCCTGGCCTGCACCGCGGCGAGACGCGCGCGCTCAATCGCGCGATGAACCGCACCGCCGCCTCGGCGCTGGGCGATGCGGACGTCGTGGTCTTCGTCGTCGAGGCACTGCGCTTTACCGACGAGGATGAAGCCGCGCTCGAGCGGATCCGTCGCAGCGGCAGGCCGGTGGTTGCCGTCGTCAACAAGGTCGACAAGGCCAAGCCGCGCGACCAGCTGTTGCCGTACCTGGCCAAGTTGGCGACGCGCGCCGAGTTCCTGGACATCGTGCCGCTGTCGGCGCTGAAGGGGCAGAACCTCGACCGGCTGGTCGACGTGATCACGAAGCACCTGCCGGAGTCGCCGCAATTGTTTCCCGCCGAGACGGTCACGGACCGCGACCTGCGTTTCCGGATCGCGGAGACCATCCGCGAGAAGCTGACGCTGGAACTGAATCAGGAAGTGCCCTACGGAATTGCCGTGGAAATCGAATCGTTGACCGAGGAAGAAGGGCAGCGAGTCGTCTCGGCGATCATCTGGGTGGATCGCGACGGGCAGAAGCCGATCGTGATCGGCGCTGGTGGTGAGCGGCTCAAGAGGGTCGGCAGCTCGGCACGTCGCGAGCTCAACGCCCTGACCGGCGAGCGGTTCCACCTGACACTGTGGGTCAAGGTGCGCGAGGACTGGGCCGACAACGCACAGGCGCTGCGGTCCCTCGGACTGGAATGAGCGCGGAGCGCGCCCGCGAGACGCTGCATCCGGCGTTCGTGCTGCACCATCGGCCCTATCGCGACACCAGCCGCATCCTCGAGGTTTTCACCCGCGACCAGGGCAGGTTGACGCTGTTTGCGCGCGGCGTGCGCGGCGGCAAGGCGCCGCTGGCGTCGATCCTGCTGCCGTTCCAGCCGCTGCTGGTCGCATGGACTGGGCGCGGCGACGCGGGTGCGCTGACGCGCGCCGAGGCTGTTGCTGCACCGTTGCTGCCATCTGCCGCGGTCATGCCGGCGTACTACCTGAACGAGCTGGTGCTGAAGCTGACCACCCGTCACGACCCACAGCCGGTGCTCTACGACGCCTATGAGGCAGCGATCGCCGCGCTGCGGGCCGGTCAGCCGGTGCCCGTCGCGCTACGGCTGTTCGAGAAGAGGCTGCTGGAGGCGCTCGGCTACGGCATCGATCTGCTGCGGGACGCGCGCACCGGCGAACCCGTGGACGCGGCGCAGCGGTATCATTTCAGCGCCGCCGTCGGCTGCTATGCGGTGGATGCGCCGCTGCAGGAGGATTCGACCCTGCTCGGGCAGTCGCTGCTCGACCTGCATGCCGAGGTCCTGGGAGCGCCGCGCAGCCTCGACGATGCGCGCAAGCTGCTGCGCGCTGCGTTCGTGCCGCTTCTGGAGGGGCGCGAACTGCTGACCCGCGGCGTGGCTCGTTCTGTCAGCGGCCGGCGTGGCCGCTCGCGTGAGGCCTGAGCCGGCCAGTTTGTTGGAGGAACCCGGAATGTCGCCGATTGCTCTCGGAGTCAACATCGATCACGTTGCGACGGTGCGCCAGGCGCGGCGCGCGCGCTACCCCGACCCAGTGCATGCCGCGCTCGTGGCCGAGCAGGCCGGCGCCGACAGCATCACGGTGCACTTGCGCGAGGATCGGCGCCACATCCAGGACGCCGACGTGTTCGCGCTGGCGGGATTGCTGCAGACCCACATGAACCTGGAGCTGGCCGTCACCGATGAAATGATCGAGATCGCCCGCCGCGTCAAGCCACAGGACTGCTGCTTCGTGCCGGAGCGGCGTGCCGAAGTGACCACCGAGGGCGGCCTCGAGGTCGCCGGCCAGCAGGCGCGCCTGCGCGACAGTTGCGCGGTGCTCGCGTCCGCCGGCATTCGCGTTGCGCTGTTCATCGATCCCGATCCGCGCCAGATCGAGGCTGCGGTCGCGGTCGGCGCGCCGGTCATCGAGCTGCACACCGGTTGCTACGCCGAGGCGCAGGGCGCCGCACGCGCCATCGAACTGGAACGGCTGCGTGCGGGAGCCAGGCTCGGCGCATCGCTTGGGCTCAAGGTGCATGCCGGACACGGGCTGCATTACCACAACGTGCAACCGGTGGCCGCCATCGAACAGATCGTCGAACTGAACATAGGCCACGCGCTGGTCGCGCGCGCTCTCTTCTGCGGCATGGATGGCGCGGTTCGCGAGATGCGCGCGTTGATGCAGGCAGCGCGGGCGTGATCTTCGGCATTGGCGTCGATGTCCTCGAAGCGAAGCGCGTCGATGCCGTCTACGCGCGCTTTGGCGGCCGGTTCGTCGAACGACTGCTGCTGCCGGCCGAACGCGAGCAACTCGCCCGGACGCGGCGCCCCGAGCGATTTCTTGCGATGCGCTTCGCGGCCAAGGAGGCCATCGTCAAGGCCATGGGTACGGGCTTTGCGCACGGCGTCTGGATCCGCGACATCGGCGTAGTGCAGAACCAATGGGGCCGACCTGAAGTCGTCTACTCATCGCGCGGCGAGGCCGTGCGCCGGGGGCTCGGCATCGGCGACGGGCATGTGACGCTGACTGATGAAGCTGGCCTGATCGTCGCGGTGGCGGTGCTGATGAAGGTGGGCGCATGAATACGCTGGTGTTCGATATCGAGACGGTTCCGGACATCGATTTCGGGCGACGCGTGCTGGGGCTCGACGGGCTGGCCGACGAGCAGATCGGCAAGGCCATGTTCGCGCTGGCGCGCAGCGCGCGCGGCAGCGACTTCCTGCCGCTCGAGCAGCATCGCATCGTCGCGATCTCCTGCGTGCTGCGTTCGCGCGATCAACTCAAGGTCTGGAGCCTCGGCGACGAACAGGCGCCGGAGGCGGAACTCGTGCAGCGTTTCTTCGACGGCATCGATCGCTACACGCCAGACCTCGTGTCGTGGAACGGCGGTGGCTTCGATCTGCCGGTGCTGCATTACCGCGCCATGCGCTGGGGCATCTCGGCGCCGCGCTACTGGGAAACCGGTGCCGAGGACCAGAGCTTCCGCTTCAACAATTACCTGTCGCGCTATCACTGGCGGCATGTCGACGTCATGGACGTCGTTTCCGGCTATCAGGCGCGCGCCCGGGCTTCGTTGGCGAATGTCGCTGGCTTGCTGGGGCTGCCCGGCAAGCTGGGTTTCTCCGGCGCGCAGGTCTGGGACGCTTGGCTTGCGGGCGATCGCACCGGCATCCGGCATTACTGCGAGACCGACGTCCTCAATACCTGGCTGATCTACCTGCGCTTCGAGCGGATGCGCGGGCGGCTGATCGCAGAGCGCGAAGAGGAGGAGCACGATCGCGTTCGCCAGTTGCTCGAGGAATCTGCCGAGCCGCACTTGCTGCAGTTCCTCGAAGCCTGGGCCGACAGCGCGACATGACGCGTCGCAGCCGCCATGTCGCGCTCGCCGCCGTCGAGGAAGGCGAGATCAGCGGGCTCAGCCATGACGGCGCCGGCGTCTGTCGCGATGGCAAGGCGGCTTTCGTCGACGGTGCGCTGCCCGGCGAACGCGTGCGCTTCCAGCGGCACGCGCGGCATCGCAGTCACGATGCGGCGCGGCTGGTCGAAGTGCTGCAGGCTTCGCCGGATCGCGTCGTGCCGCGTTGCGCGCACTTCGGTGTCTGCGGCGGGTGCGCGCTGCAGCACCTCGACCCGGCGGCGCAGCTGGCGATGAAGCAGCAAGAGCTCGCGGACGCCCTGGCCCGGATCGGGCAGGCGACGCCTGCCGAATGGCTCGCGCCGCTGGCGGGGCCGGTCTGGAACTACCGGCGCCGCGCCCGCCTCGGCGCGAAGTACGTGCGCACGAAGGGCCGCACGCTGGTCGGCTTCCGCGAGCGCGCCGGGCCGTTCGTGGCCGACCTTGCCGGCTGCGAGATCCTGGTGCCGCCGGTCGATCGCCTGATCACGCCGCTCGCGGCGCTGATCGAAGGCTTGTCGATCCGCGAAGCCCTGCCGCAGATCGAGGTCGCCGTAGGCGATGTCGCGACGCTGGTGATGCGCGTGCTCGAGGCGCCGTCGCCCGCCGACCTCGCTGCGTTCGCCGCATTCGAGGCCCAGCACCAGTGCCGGATACTGCTGCAACCCGGCGGCCTCGACACGATCCGGCGACTCGATGGTGCTGCGCCCGAGCCGCTCGTCTACCGACTGCCGCGGTTCGAGCTCGAGTACGAGTTTCTGCCGAGCGACTTCGTGCAGGTGAACGCCGCCATCAACGAACGCATGGTCGAGCTTGCGCTCGAGCAGCTGGCGCTGGACGCCGGCTCGCGCGTGCTCGACCTGTTCTGCGGCCTGGGCAATTTCACGCTGCCTGTGGCGCGCTCTGCCGCGAGCGTGGTCGGCGTCGAGGGCGATGCGGGGCTCGTCGAGCGGGCCCGCAACAACGCGCGCCGCAACGGGCTCGACAACGCGCAGTTCCACGTCGCCAACCTGATGGATGAAGCGATCGGCGAACCCGCCTGGGCGCGCGGGCAATACAGTCACGTGCTGCTCGATCCGCCGCGCGCGGGCGCACGCGAAGTGCTGCCGCTCGTCGCGCGCCTGGCCGACCAGCGCATCGTGTACATTTCCTGTCACCCGGGCAGCCTGGCGCGCGACGTCGGCGAGCTGGTGCAGCAGCATGGCTGGCGGCTGCTGCGGGCCGGCGTCATCGACATGTTCCCGCACACCACGCATGTCGAGTCGATCGTCGTGCTCGAGCCCGGCGCCGCAAGGAGACGCTGATGACCCTCGGTCCCGTCATGATGGACTTGCTCGGCACCGAGCTCTCCGCGGAAGAGCGCGAGCTGCTGCAGCATCCGCTGGTCGGCAGCGTGATCCTGTTCACGCGCAACTACCGCGATCCGGTTCAGCTCGCCGAGCTCGTGGCGGCCATCCAATCGACCCGCACTCCCGCGCCGATCATCGGGGTCGACCAGGAGGGTGGGCGCGTGCAGCGCTTTCGCAGCGGCTTTTCCGTGCTGCCGCCCGCGCGGCGGCTGGGCCATGAATTCGACCGCGAGGCGCGCAGCGGCCTCGATTGGGCGCGCGAACTGGGCTGGCTGATGGCTGCCGAGCTGCGTGCGGTGGGCATCGACCTTTCTTTCGCGCCCTGCGTCGACCTCGACTATGGCATCAGTGAGGTCATTGGCGATCGTGCCTTGCACGTACGCGCCGGCGCGGTGGGGCAGCTCGCCGTCGCGTGGATGCACGGCATGCGCGATGCCGGCATGGTGGCCACCGCCAAACACTTCCCGGGTCATGGTGCCGTCGTGGCCGACTCCCACTTGCAGATGCCGGTCGATCGGCGCGCGCTGGTCGACATGGAAGCGGATCTCGCGCCGTATCGTCTGTTGATCGAGAACGGCCTCGCCGGCGTGATGGTCTCGCACGTCGTGTTCCCGGAGCTCGACAGCCTGCCGGCGAGCCTGTCGCCGCGCTGGATCCGGCGCGTGCTGCGTGAAGATCTGCGCTTCCAGGGTGCGGTGTTCGCCGACGACCTTTCGATGAAGGGTGCTGCCGCTGCTGTGGGCGACGTCGTGGAGCGATCGCGGCTTGCGCTCGAGGCCGGTTGCGACGTGCTGCCGATCTGCAACGACCGCGCGAGTGTGCTCGAGGTGTTGCGGCGCCTCGACGCGCCAGTGGATCCGGCCGCTGCGATGCGTCGGGCCCGGTTGCGGGGGCGGCCGCTGGTCGACGCGGCCCAGCTGCGACAGCAGCCGCGCTGGCTGGCGGGACAGGAACTGCTGGCGCGTGCTGCGGCACCGCCGCCCTTGACGCTGCAGGCCTGACGGACCACAGCGCGGCGTCCCGCGGCGCCGTGCTTATCGCCCGGCGGGCCGACCGCCTTGCGCGGGGGTCACGAGCGCGATCACGCCGAAAGCAGGGTGGTCGTAGTAGTTGCGTTCGTAGAACTTCACGCGCCGGGTTTCGTTGAGCGCGTAGCTTGCCGCGCCCGCATAACGCAGACCGAAACCCAGATGCAGGTAGGTGCCGCGTTCGAGATAGACGACGCCGGAGAGCCCGGGCACGTTGATGCCGATCTGGCTGGTCGTGAAGCCGGCGCGCGAGCCCCAGGAGCTCGCGGTCTGGATCCAGCCGACATGCGCCAGCGGCTGCCAGGCACCGCTGGACGCGAGTTTCGCCCGCAGGTCGCCGAGTTGCAGTTCGGCGGGCGGAATGCGGCCTACGAAGCGGCCGACCTGCGCGGCACCGCCACGTTCGCCCTCATTGCCTGGACCGCGGGCCGACTTGGTCGCCGACGTGGCCCAGTCTTCGGCCGCGCCGGGGCCGCTGGTGGCCCGGAACACGATGATCTCGACGCGATAGGACGGCTGCGCTGCCTGGGGTACGGCGACGCCGGGCAGCACTGCAACGACGAGCGCGAGCAGGCTGCCGAGGAGCCGTGGATGCCGGGGTTGGGACCGGAAACTCATGGGCGAATCATAGCCGATGACCCGCCTTCGAGCTGCGCCAGCAGCCCGGTGACGAATTCGAAGCGCTCGGCGTCCGTGTCCAGGTCTTCGCTCACGCGCAGCTTCGACGGCCCGTCCATGCGGAACCGCCGCGAGCGGTCCTGGAGCAGGCGAATGACCGCTTTGGGATCGACGGAGTTTTCCGCCTCGAACATGAGGTAGCCGCCATGGCCGCCGAAGTCCATCCGGCGGACACCCAGGCGGCGTGCCCGCACGCGCAGCCGCGCTATTCGCAGCAGATTCCCCGCCTGCGACGGCAGCTCGCCGAAGCGATCGACGATCTCGGTCGCGAGGTCGTCGATCTCGGTGTCGCTCGGTGCGGCGGCGATGCGTTTGTAGAGCGACAGGCGCAGATGCACGTCTGCGACATAGTCCTCCGGGAACAGCGCCGGAACGCGCATCTCGACCTCCGCCTGGCCCGAGAGCGGCGCATCCAGCCCCGGTTCGCGCCCCGCGCGCAGCGCCTGCACGGCGCGGTCGAGCATGTCGAGGTACATCGCGAGGCCCACTTCGGTCATCTCGCCGCTCTGGCCTTCGCCGAGCAGTTCGCCGGCGCCGCGGATCTCCAGATCATGCGTCGCGAGCACGAAGCCCGCGCCCAGGTCTTCGAGCGATTCGAGCGCCTCGAGTCGCTTCAGCGCATCCTGGCTCAGCGCCTTGCGCGGCGGCGTGATCAGGTAGGCATAGGCGCGGTGGTGGGAGCGCCCGACGCGGCCGCGCAGCTGGTGCAGCTGGGCGAGGCCGAAGCGGTCGGCGCGGTTGATGATGATGGTGTTCGCCGTCGGGACGTCGATGCCGCTCTCGATGATGGTCGTGCACAGCAGGATGTTGAAGCGCCGATGGTAGAAATCGACCATCAGCTGCTCGAGCTCGCGTTCGCGCATCTGGCCGTGGCCGACGCGCACGCTGG
>JBIITU010000105.1:0-9279 GCA_044340335.1 Steroidobacteraceae bacterium | reverse complement strand
CCAGCCAGATCGACGATGCAGGTTTTGAGGTAGCTACGTGGCCGACGGTCAGTCAATCGCGCTGTTTTCCGGTAATGCCAATCCGGTGCTGGCGCAGGATATTGCGCGGCACCTGATGGTGCCGCTCGGACGCGCATTCGTCGGCAAGTTCAGCGACGGCGAGATCAATGTCGAACTGATCGAAAACGTGCGCGGTCGCGATGTGTTCCTGGTCCAGCCAACCTGCCCGCCGGTCAACGACAACCTGATGGAACTGCTGATCATGGCTGACGCCTGCCGCCGTGCGTCGGCACGCTCCGTCACTGCCGTGGTCCCTTACTTCGGCTACTCGCGCCAGGACCGCAGGCCGCGCGCGACGCGCTCGCCGATCTCGGCCAAGCTGGTCGCGAACATGATGGCCGAGGCCGGCATCGATCGCGTGCTGACGATCGACCTGCACGCGAACCAGATCGAGGGCTTCTTCGACATCCCGGTCGACAACGTCTACGCCTCGCCGGTGCTGCTCGGCGATGCCTGGCGCCAGCGTTACGAGAACATGATCGTCGTGTCGCCGGACGTCGGCGGCGTGGTGCGCGCTCGCGCGCTCGCGAAGCGTCTCGATGACGTCGAACTCGCGATCATCGACAAGCGTCGCCCGCGGGCGAACGAGTCGAAAGTCATGAACATCATCGGTGAGGTCAAGGGCCGAACCTGCGTGCTGATCGACGACATGGTCGACACCGCCGGCACGCTGTGCCTCGCTGCGCAGGCACTCAAGGACGAAGGCGCGATCAAGGTCGTGGCCTATATCACGCATGCCATTCTCTCGGGCAGCGCGGTCGACAAGATCAGCAAGTCGGCGCTCGACGAACTGGTCGTCACCGACACCATTCCGCTGTCGGATGCCGCGAAGCAGTGCGGCCGCATCCGGCAGTTGAGCGTCGCGGGGCTGCTGGGCGAGACGATTCGCCGCATCCGCGACGAGGAATCCGTCAGTTCACTGTACGTGGACTGAGACGGGGCGCAAACACGGTTTTTTCACGTATGAGCTGTAGGCAATCGGGCCGAAGGCTTAAGGAGCAAGCAACATGAAGATTGGATTCGAACTCGCTGCGGAATTCCGCGATGACCAGGGCAAGGGCGCGAGCCGCCGCCTGCGCCGTGCCGGCCGCGTGCCGGCGATCCTGTATGGCGGTCACCGCGACCCGCGCTCGCTGTCGCTGAACCACGAGAAGCTGATGACGCTGGTCGAGAACGAGAAGTTCTACTCGTCGATCATCAGCCTCAAGGTCGGCGACGTGACCCAGGCGGCGGTCGTCAAGGACCTGCAGATGCATCCGGCGCACTTCCGCGTGCTGCACGTCGATCTGCAGCGCGTCATCGAGAACGAGCTGATCCGCCTGCAACTGCCGATCCACCTCAAGGGTGCTGCGGGTTCGCCGGGCGTCAAGACCCAGGGCGGCCAGGTGTCGCACCGCATCGCCGACACGGAAGTGCAGTGCTTGCCGAAGGATCTGCCGGAGTACCTCGAGATCGACATGTCGAACATGTCGATCAACGAAACGAAGTACCTCAGCGACATCCCGCTGCCGCCGGGCGTCACGCTGACCGCGTTGGTGCAGGGCAAGAACCAGGTGGTCGTGTCGATCAGCGCGCCGCGCGCCGAAGAGCCGGAGCCGACTGCGGCGGCGGCCGAAGGTGCGGTCGCGGCTGCGCCCGCAGCTGCAGCGCCAGCCGCCGGCGCCAAGAAGGAAGAGCCGGCGAAGAAGGACGCGAAGAAGTAGACCTGCGAGTCCAGGTCGCGGCGGCGCATCGTTGCGATGCACGCCGCGGCCTGATCGCCGCAGTTGCGGAGGCCGTCCATGCCGGGCACGCCGTTGCGCCTGATCGTCGGTCTCGGCAATCCGGGCGCCGAATATGCGCGTACGCGCCACAACGCCGGGTTCTGGCTCGTCGACGAGCTGGCGCGCCGGCATCGCGGCATGTTTCGCGGCGAGTCGCGCCATCAGGGCGAGCTCGCGCGCGTTGCGATCGGCGGCGACGACGTCTGGCTGCTCAAGCCCACGACCTTCATGAATCGCAGCGGCGCATCGATCGCGTCGCTGTGCGGCTTCTACAAGATCAGCGCTGAGCAGGTGCTGGTCGGACACGATGAGATCGATCTGCCCGTGGGCGCGGTGCGCCTCAAGCAGGGCGGCGGCCACGGCGGACACAACGGCCTGCGCGACGCGATCGCGACGGTCGGCGACGGTTTCTGGCGACTGCGCCTGGGCGTCGGGCATCCCGGCAGTCGCGACCAGGTCGTCGACTACGTCCTGCGGCGAGCGCCGGCGGAGGAAGACGCGCTGCTGCAGCAGGCCATCGGCATCGCGGCCGACATCATCCCGGCGGTGCTGGCCGACGGCGCGCAGAAGGCAATGAACAGGCTCCATTCCAAACCCGCCGGCGACAAGCCCGCGAGCTGAGGTAGCAGAACATCATGGGTATCAAGTGCGGCATCGTCGGGCTTCCGAACGTCGGCAAGTCGACGCTCTTCAACGCGTTGACGCGCGCGCAGATCGCGGCCGAGAACTATCCGTTCTGCACGATCGATCCGAACGTCGGCATCGTGCCGGTGCCCGATCCGCGTCTCGACCAGCTGGCGCAGATCGTCACGCCCGAGCGCGTCGTGCCGGCGATGATCGAGTTCGTCGACATCGCGGGCCTCGTCGAGGGAGCCTCCGAGGGCAAGGGCAAAGGCAACGCCTTCCTCTCGCACATCCGCGAGGTCGATGCGATCGCGCACGTCGTGCGCTGTTTCGAGAACGACGACATCATCCATGTCGCCGGGCGCATCGATCCGCTGGCCGACATCGACATCATCAACACCGAACTCGTGCTCGCCGACCTCAACATCGTCGAGAAGGCGGCCGACCGCCAGGCCAAGGCCGCGAAGGGCGGCGACAAGGATGCGATCCGCAAGCGCGACATCTACGAGCGCGTCCGCGAGCATCTCGGCGCCGGCAAGCCGGTGCATGCGCTGACGCTGACCATCGAAGAGAAGCGCGACCTGCGCGAGCTGCACCTGCTGACCGACAAGCCGGTCATGTACGTCGCGAACGTGCTCGAGAACGGCTTCGACAACAACCGCTTTCTCGATGCCGTGCGCGCGCGCGCGGCCGGCGAGGGCGCCATGGTCGTGCCGGTCTGCGCAGCGATCGAAGCGGAGATCTCGCAGCTCGAAGACGCTGACCGTGCCGAGTTCCTGCGCGACCTCGGGCTCGACGAGCCGGGTTTGAATCGCGTGATCCGCGCCGCCTACCAGCTGCTGGGGCTGCAGACCTACTTCACCGCCGGCGTCAAGGAAGTGCGCGCCTGGACGATCCATCGCGGCGACACCGCGCCGCAGGCCGCGGGCGTCATCCACTCTGATTTCGAGCATGGCTTCATCCGCGCCGAAGTCATCGGCTTCGACGACTTCATCGGGCACAAGGGCGAGCAGGGCGCGAAGGCCGCGGGCAAGATGCAGCGCGAAGGCAAGGAATACATCGTCCGCGAGGGCGATGTCATGCACTTCCTGTTCAGCGGCTGACGCGCGTTGCGCGCGGCGCGGCGCCGGCTTACGCTCGGCGCATGAATCGAACCCTGCCCGCGCGGCGACTCGCGCTGCTGTCATCCCTTGCCGTGCTGTGCTTCGCTGCGACCGCGGCCCAGCCGCTGGATGTCACCAGGCTGACGACCGCCGAGCGCTCCCAGGGCCTCAAGACCGCGCTCGATCAGGCGGCGAAAGTCGCGATCGACCGGCTCGGACGGCCCGATGGCTATCTGGCGGATCCGCAGGTGCGAATCCCGCTGCCGGGCAAACTTGCGAAGGCGCAGAAGACGCTGAAGGCGCTGGGCCTCGGGCCGCAGGCCGATGCGCTGGTCACGGCCATGAACCGCGCCGCCGAAGCCGCCGTGCCCGAAGCGCGCGCCGTGTTCGCGGATTCGATCCGCAAGATGACCGTGCAGGACGCGGTCGGCATCCTGACCGGGCCCAACGACGCCGCGACACAGTACTTCCGCCGCACGATGAGCGCATCGCTTGGCGAGCGCTTCCTGCCCATCGTCGCGAAGGCCACGCAGAAGGTCGATCTCGCGCAGCGCTACGATCGTGTTGCCGGCAAGGCGGCGAACCTCGGCTTGATCGGCCGCGAAGAAGCCTCGCTCGATGCCTACGTGACGCAGAAGGCGCTCGATGGCCTGTTTCTGAAAATGGCGCAGGAAGAAGCCGCGATTCGAGCCAACCCGCTGGGGCAGTCGAGTGCGATCCTCAAGAAGGTGTTCGGCGCGTTGAAATGACGCCCGCGCCGAGCGGCGGGCGCGCGCCTGCCCGGCGTCAGGAGCCGGCCGGCTCCATCTGCGACTGGCAGTAATTCTGCAAACCGACCCGCTCGATCAACTCGAGCTGTGTCTCGAGGAAGTCGATGTGCTCTTCGGTGTCGGAGAGGATGTGCTGGAACAGCCCGCGGCTGACATAGTCGCGTGCCGCTTCGGCTGCGGCGATCGCATCCTTCAAGGTCGCCTGCGCCGCGCGTTCGGACTGCAGGTCGCAGCCCAAGGCCTCGACCAGCGTCTCGCCGACGAGCAGCTTGCCCATGGCCTGCGCGTTGGGCAGTGCATCGAGCGTGAACAGTCGCTCCATCAATGCATCGGCATGCTTCATTTCGCCGATGGATTCTTCGTATTCCTTCTTCGCCAGGCGGTCGAAGCCCCAGTGCTTGAACATGCGGTAGTGCACGAAGTACTGGTTGATGGCGGTCAGCTCGTTCTTCAGCTGAGCCTGCAGGAACTGGATGACTTGCGGGTCGCCTTGCATGATCGAATCCTGGAAATGCCTGGTTGCCTGAAACGCGGAATCGCGTTCAGGCAGTCTGCGGTTCGCAGGAGGTGTTGTCCACGTGCTCTTCGATCACGCAGCGCGCTGTGTGCTCACACGCGCCACAGTGGGTGGCGACACCCGTGCAGGCCTGGACTTCTTCGAACGAACGCGCCCCGCAGGCGACCGCCTCGCGCAGGCGCCGGTCCGAGATTCCGTGGCAGATGCAGACGTACATGGCAGTCAATCCTAAATGCGAATCTATCTCAAACGCAATAGCGATTTTCCCGTACTGGCTGCAATTTCTGCTTGAGGCGCTAATTGGCGTGATAATTTGACATCATCGTCGAAAAGTCATGGAAAAAGGCCCCATCCCATGAGTCCAGCCAGCCCCCAGACTGCCCAGGCGTCGCTCGTCCAGATCCGTTCACCCTGGATGGACGCCGATCTCGATATCTTCAGGGAGGCGGTGTCCCGCTTCGCTGAGTCGGAAATGCTGCCGCACGATGCGCGCTGGCGCGAGCAGCACAGCGTGGGTCCCGAGATCTGGCTGGCGGCCGGTCGCAACGGCTTCCTGTGCACCGACATACCGGAAGAGTACGGCGGCATGGGCGGTGACCTGCGCCACGAAACCGTGCTGTACGAAGAGCTCGCGCGCCGCGGCCTGTCGGGCTTCGGGCAGGGGGTGCACAGCATCTGTGCGCACTACCTGCTGAACCACGGCACGGAGGAACAGAAGCGGCGCCTGATTCCGCAGCTCGCGCGCGGCGAACTGATCGGCGCCATCGCGTTCACCGAGCCGGGCGCCGGCTCCGACCTGCGCGGCCTGCGCACGCGCGCCGTGCGTGACGGCGATCATTACGTCGTCAACGGCTCGAAGATCTTCATCACCAACGGTGGTCAGGCCAGCCTGCTGGCGCTGGTGGTCAAGACCGAGAACGCGCGCGACTCCAAAGCGCTGTCGATCCTGATGGTCGAGACGAAGGACCTGCCCGGTTACCGCGTCGGTCGCGTGCTCGACAAGATGGGCATGCACGCGCAGGACACCGCCGAACTGTTCTTCGAGGACGTGCGCGTGCCAGCGGCGAACCTGCTCGGCGGCGAGGAAGGCCGCGGCATGTACCAGCTGATGGCCGACCTGCCCTACGAGCGTCTGATCATCGGCATCTGCGCCGTCGGCGCCATGGAAGGCGCAGTCGAGGCAACCCGCGTGTACGTGCGTGAGCGCAAGGCGTTCGGCCAGGCGATCGGCGACTTCCAGAACACGCGCTTCAAGCTGGCCGAGGCCGTGACCACGACGCGCGTCGCGCGCGCCTTCATCGACGACTGCATCGTCCGCTACCTGCGTGGCGAACTCGACAACGAGACGGCGTCGATGGCGAAGTGGTGGACCAGCGACATGCAGCAGCAGGTCATCGACGACTGCCTGCAGCTGTGGGGCGGGTACGGCTACATGAACGAATACCTGATCTGCCGGATGTTCGCCGATGCCCGCGTGCAGCGGATCTACGGCGGCACGAACGAAATCATGAAGGAGCTGATCGCACGCGCGCTGTAAGCGCCTGCCTTCAGTAGGGTGGCGGCACGCTGGGCTGCGCGTGGCGGGCCCGCAGTTCCTCGGGCAGGAACGGTTGCGCGGGCGGATTGCGCGAGATCGTCACTTCCTCGCGCGTCCAGTTGTTCTCGAGCGGCGCGCCGAGTGTGCGGATCACGGCGAGGTTGCCATTGCGCGTGCCGTAAGGGCCATGCGCGATACCGGGCGGCCGCCAGAAGTAAGCGCCTTCGCGCATCCGGCCGACATTGCTCAGGTAATCCCCCGACAGCAGGAACATCTCCTCGACGCAGTCATGCACTTCCTGGGGGCCGCGCCACTGCGGTGGATGCAGGTGCGGCGGGCAGGTCACGAGCATCGTCGTGTTGGCCTCGCCGATCTGGCCGCGCAGCATCTTCCAGCGCAACCCGATGTCGGCGTAGGCGGGATCCATGCCGGCTGACTCCCACGGCATCTCGAAAACATCGAGCATCGGCACTGCGTCCAGCGGGGCATCGGCCGCGCGCGCAGCGACGCCCGATGTGGCCTGTGGCGCGCAGTCGAAGAAGCACAGCAGCACGGTTTCAGCATGGGCGCGCAGCGGGCCGCGCGTCCAGTACGGCGGCAGTCGCGCGTAGCAGTCCGGCTGATAACGCAACTCGCCGAGCGAGAACTCGCCGTCGAGCACGAAGAATTCTTCTTCTGCATCGAGATGCCAGCAGCCGTCGCGATGCCAGCCATGCGGCAGGCGCAGCAGCAGCGAACAGGCGCCGGTTCCCGCATCGTGGCTCAGCAGCTTGCACTGCGTGCCGGCGAGGTGCGCGATCGGCGTGGGCTGCCAGTCCAGCGACTGGGCCTGCAGGAATTCGACGTGTGTTCTGGCCATGTGCCGACGCTGCCACGAGCCGCGGACCGCGCCCATACGGGTCAACCGCAATGTCCGGCCGCGCCGGTGGTAATCTGCCGCCCCCGCAACGACTGGCAGGATGGCGACAGGATGAGAGTGAAGACCCCGGCCATGAAGCTCGACCTTCGCATCGACGAGGTCGAGCTCAAGGACGATCAACTGCTGCTGACCGGCATGGCCGGCATGCTGCCCTGCGAGACCACGATGACGGCCCGCGAAGTCCGCGCGCTGCTGCGGCGCGCGCTGCGGCCGTCGATCCTGTGGTGGGCGCTGCGGGGGTCGCCATGACGACCTACCTGCTCGCGAAGTGGGCCCACGTGCTCGTGATGGGCTACTGGCTCGGCAGTGAGCTCGTGATCAATGCGCTGACACATTACATAGCGCGCACCACGTCGCTGCCGGCCGCCGAGCGCATGCGGTTGTGGGATTTCCTGCTCGATGTCGACCAGCATGTCCGCAACGCGATGATCATGTCGGTGCCGCTGGGCTTCACGCTGGCGTCCTATCTGGGTCTCGTGCCCATCGAAGGCGTCTGGATGTGGCTGCTGTGGATCGTCTCGGCGCTGTGGTTCTGGTTCATGTGGATGGTGCACTGGCGACGCAAGGCGCCTGAAGGCGCGACGCTCGCGAAGTGGGACTGGCGGATCCGCTACGTGCTGATCGCGTTCTTCGGCGGCACGGCGCTGTGGTCGCTGTTCACCGGCTGGCCGTATCCCGCTGCGTGGCTCGCGCTCAAGGTGCTGGGTGTCGCCTGCGCGATCGTCTGCGGCATCTTCGTGCGCTATTACATCCGCGAGGCGTATCGGTCCGCGCTGCCGGCGATTGCCGCGGGACGCGCGACCGATGCCGACAACGAGGAATTCCGCCTGCTGATGATCAAGGGCACCTGGGCGCTGGTGGTGCTGTGGGTGATCCTGTTCGGCATCGGTGCGCTGGGTGCGCTGAAGCCGTTCTGAGCCGTCGCCCCGGTCGCGTCGCGAGGTCCTGGATCCGGGCGAACGCCCTCAGCCCGGCGCGGACACGATCTCGGCGAACAGTGCCGGGTCGACGTTGCCACCCGACAGCACGACTGCGGTGACCCGGCCCGTCGTGGGGATCCTGCCCGCCAGCACGGCAGCCAGTGCAACGGCGCCCCCCGGCTCGACGACGAGCTTCAGCGTCTCGAATGCGAAGCGCACCGCTGCGCGCACCTCGTCGTCGGTGACAACGAGTCCACCGGCCAGCAACTCGCGGTTGATCGGAAAGGTCACGTCGCCCGGCGTCGGCGCCTGCAGCGCGTCGCAGATCGAACGCGCGCCGTCGGCATTGCGGCTGCGCTGCCGCTCGGGTGTAGCGAGTGAGCGGGCGTGATCGTCGAAACCGGCCGGCTCGACCGAATACACCTGGGTCGTGGCGCGCGCCGCCTTCAGGGCGAGCGCCGAGCCCGCAACCAGCCCGCCGCCGCTGCAGCAGAACAGCGCCTGGTCGACCTGCAGCCCGAGGGCCTGCGCCTGCGCCGCGATCTCGCGGCCGACCGTGCCCTGGCCGGCGATGATGTGCGGATCGTCATAGGCGGGCACGATCACCGCGCCGCGTTCGCGCGCAAGCCGTGTGCCGATCTCTTCACGCACCTCGGTGTAGCGATCGTACTGGATGACCTCGCCGCCGAGTCGGCGCGTGTTCTCCGTCTTGATGTGCGGCGCGTCCTTCGGCATGACGATCGCGGCGCGGATGCCGAGCAGTTGCGCCGCGTAGGCGACGCCCTGCGCATGGTTGCCCGACGACCACGCGACCACGCCCGCGGCGCGCTCGGCCGGCGACAGCTGCGACAGCCGGTTCCAGGCACCGCGGAACTTGAACGAGCCCGTATGCTGCAGCATCTCGGCCTTCAGCAGCACGCGTCCGCGCGCGCGCGCGTTCAGCAGCGCGTTCTCGAGCAGCGGCGTGACCACGGCGTGTCCGTGCAGCCGCGCAGCGGCAGCGTCGATCTGCGCGCTCGTCACGCTGCGGGTATCACCGGCTGCATCGGCGGTCATTGATCAAGGG
>JBIITU010000104.1:0-9373 GCA_044340335.1 Steroidobacteraceae bacterium | reverse complement strand
TCACCGCGGTCGGCGGCCGGCTCTGGTGCGGTTATACCTGCCCGCAGACCGTCTGGACGGAAGCGTTCCTGTGGCTGGAGCGGCTCGCCGAAGGCGATCGCTCGAAGCGGATGAAGCTCGACAAGGCGCCGTGGTCGGCACAGAAGCTCGGTCGCAAGTCGCTCAAGCAGTTGCTGTGGATCACTTTCGCCGCGTGGACCGGCTTCACCTTCGTCGGCTACTTCTCCGACATCCGGGAACTTGGTGCCAACCTGATCGGCTTCTCGCTCGGCCCGTGGGAGGCGTTCTGGGTGTTCTTCTACGGCTTTGCGACCTATGGCAATGCCGGGTACCTGCGCGAACAGGTCTGCAAGTACATGTGTCCCTACGCGCGCTTCCAGAGCGCGATGTTCGATCGCGACACGATGATCATCACCTACGATGCAGAGCGCGGCGAACCACGCGGCTCGCGCAAGCGCGGCGAGGATCCGCGCGCCCGTGGCCTCGGCGACTGCACCGATTGCACGCTGTGCGTGCAGGCCTGCCCCACCGGCATCGATATCCGCAAGGGCCTGCAATACGAGTGCATTGCCTGCGCGCTGTGCAT
The DNA here is from genome assembly GCA_044340335.1 of Steroidobacteraceae bacterium. Classification (GTDB taxonomy): domain Bacteria; phylum Pseudomonadota; class Gammaproteobacteria; order Steroidobacterales; family Steroidobacteraceae; genus UBA964. The sequence goes on along the minus strand of JBIITU010000104.1, from coordinate 8,787 downwards.
CGATGCCTGCGATGGCGTCATGGATCGCATGGGCTATCCGCGCGGACTCGTGCGCTACACGACCCAGCACGCACTCGAGCACAAGCAGACCCGCGTGCTGCGGCCGCGGATCATCATCTATGCAGCACTGCTGACACTGCTGTCGGCTGGCTTCGTGATCGCGCTCGCCATGCGCACCCCAGTGGGGCTCGACGCCCTTCACGACCGCAACACGCTCTATCGCATGACCGAAGCCGGCAAGGCGCAGAACGTGTACACCCTGAAGATCATGAACAAGGAAGAACGGCCGCACCGCTTCCGGGTATCGGTCGCAGGATCCCCCGGCGTGCAGTTGTCCCCGCTGGAGCCTGTTTTCGAAGTTGCTGCAGGCGAGGTCTACAACGCGGCCGTTCGGGTCGAGCGCGACGCCTTCGAGACCATCGGCAACGAGACCATACGTTTCACGGTGACCGCCGAGGCAGACCCGAAGCTGATCGCCAGCGCGGAAGCCCGCTTTTTTGCACCGGCGCGCTGACGCGTCGCCACGGACAGGAGTCTAAGCTGATGCAGGACACGGACAAGTCAACGGGAATGATTCCGGCCCTCTGGCCGATCATCGGCCTGCCGGCCATCGCGGTGGTGGCCAGTATCCTGCTGTTGTGGCAGGCCTTCAGCAGCTCCGATTCGGAACTGCCCGCGCACTACTACACCGAAGGCCGGGATCTCGATGCGGATCTCTCGCGCGCGCAGCGTGCGCTGCAACTCGGCGTGCAGCTGGAACTGGTGTTCGAGCGCACCGGCGACGTCGTGGCCGATCTGGGATTCGCTGCAGCAACCGGCTACGCGCCACCCGCGACCCTGGAACTGCGCGTCACCCACGCCACGCTGGCTGCCCGCGACCGCATGCTGGTTCTCCAGCGTGAGGCGGACGGTCGCTATCGCGGCCGCGCCGCCGCACTCGAGGGCGGTCCGTGGCTGGTGCAGATCGCCGACAGCGACGTATGGCGCCTGCGCGGTCGTCTCGCAGGTGACGCCGGCGCGCTGCGAATGGGTGCGGCGGCACCATGACCGCGGCGGGCACAGCCTCGCTGCTGCTGGAAGGTCATTGGACCAGCGAATCAGGCGGTGAAGGCCACGCCGTGTTCAACGCCGAGGGCATTCGTTGCGCCAACTGCGCGCGTGCCATCGATACAGCCCTGAACCGCACGCCAGGCGTGCGCTCGGCCGACATCAACGTCGCGAACGGACGGGTGTCGGTGAGCTGGGATTCCGCGCGCACCTCGCTGCCGGCGATCCTGCGCATCGTCGCGGACCTGGGTTTCCGCCCCCTGCCGCTTGCCGGCGAGTCGGCGGCCGCCGTGCGCCGCGACGAGCGCCGTGCATCGTACAAGCGCATCGGCCTTGCCGGTCTCGGCAGCATGCAGGTCATGATGTACGCGGGTGGTCTCTACACCGGTGCGTTCGACGGCATCGACCCGCGCATCGCCGAATTCCTGAAGCTGACCTGCCTGCTGATCACGACCCCGGTGCTGTTCTACTCCGGCGCACCCATCCTGCGCGGCGCACTGCAGGATGCGCGCAATCGCGTGCTGGGCATGGATGTCACCGTTTCCATCGCCCTGGTGCTCGCCTACGCTGCCAGCGTCGTCAATACGCTGACAGGCGTCGGCGACGTCTACTTCGATTCGGTCGTCATGTTCGTCTTCTTCCTGCTGCTGGGCCGGCATGCCGAGATGGTCAGCCGGCACCAGGCAGCCAGCGTCACCGATGCCCTGGCACGCGCGCTGCCAACCGAGGTCACGCGGCTCGATGCCGCCGGCCAACCACAGCAGGTTGCACTTGCTGCGGTCGTGGTCGGCGATCGGGTGCGGGTCGGCAGCGGCCAGATCGTGCCATTCGACGGCACGCTGGAAGATGATGTCGCCCTGCTCGACGAAGCGCTGGTCACCGGCGAATCGGTGACCCAACGCCACCGGCGCGGCGATCCGCTGCTGGGCGGTTCGGTCAACAGCGGCGCGACTCTCACCGTGCGGGTCACCGCAGTCGCCCAGGACTCCACGCTGCACAGCCTCGTGCGGCTGCTGGAGCGCGCGCAGAGCGAACGGCCGCGGATCGGCATCGCCGCACAGCGCATGGCCTCCTGGTTCATCGTGCGCATCCTGATCCTGACCGTGCTGGTCGCGCTCGCCTGGGCCTGGTTCGATCCCAGCCGTGTGCTGCCGGCGGTGCTTGCCGTGCTGGTGGCGACCTGCCCTTGCGCGCTGTCGCTGGCGACGCCGGTAGCCATCGCCGCTTCGACCTCGCGGCTCGCTCGCCTCGGCGTGCTGGTGACGCGGGCCGACGCCGTCGAGGGCCTCGCGCAAGTCGACACGCTGGTCATCGACAAGACGGGCACGCTGACTGCGGGCGAGGCCCGGCTGGTCGGTGTCGATCTGCGCGCAGGCTGGCAGGCAGGGCCGGCGCTGCAACTCGCAGCCGCGCTCGAGGCGCAATCGAAGCACCCCACGGCGAGCGCCATTCGCGCTGCGGCGGCGGCGCAAACCGCACCGGGCGTCGCACCCGCAAGCTGCGCCGATGCGCGCGAGATTGCTGGCTGCGGCATCGAGGGCACGATCGACTCCGTGCGCTGGCGCATCGGGCGGCCGGAGTGGGTCGCCGCAATGGCCGGCGGTGTTGACGGACAGGGCGACGGTGACATCGCGCTGGGTAACGCCAGCGGCACAGTGGCGTTCTTCACCATAGCCGATGAACTGCGCGCCGATGCACGCGCGACGGTCGACGCCCTGCGCGAACTCGGCCTCGAGATCGAACTTGCGAGTGGCGATCGCGAGGCAGCCGTGCGCGGCGCCGCCAGCCAGCTCGGCATCACCCAGGCACGCAGCCGCCTGCGACCGGAAGACAAACTCGGCATCGTGCGCGACTTGCAGGCACAGGGGCGGCGCGTGTTGATGGTCGGCGACGGCATCAACGATGGCCCGGTGCTGGCCGCCGCCGATGTCTCGGCCGCCATGGGGCGTGGCTCCGGCATCGCCCACGCAGCCAGCGATCTGCTGCTGCTGCGCGATTCGCTCGCGGCGCTGCCCGCGAGCGTGCGCCTGGCCCGACGCACCCTCGTGATCATCGGGCAGAACCTGCGCTGGGCCGCCGCGTACAACATCTCCGCAGTGCCGATCGCGGCGCTCGGGTTCATGCCGCCATGGCTCGCAGCGCTTGGCATGTCGCTATCCTCCCTGCTGGTGGTGGCCAACGCGCGGCGCCTGGCGCGCGTCACCGGAGATGATCGATGAACAGCATCTACCTGTTGATTCCCCTGTCGGTACTGCTGATCGGTCTCGGCATCTGGGCGTTCCTGTGGGCCGCCAACGCCGGACAGTTCGACGATCTCGAAGACCCGGCCCGCAGCATCCTCGACGACGACGACGACCAACCGCGCTAGCGCCGCAGCTGACCCGGTACAGCACCCTCGGTTAGGCTGCGGACATGCCCTCGCAGTTCGACATCCCGGTCGCCGCCGTCCAGCCGCTGTTCGATGGTCCGCTCGACCTGGTGGGCGACGTGCATGGCGAGTGGCAGGCGCTGCGCTCCCTGCTGAACCACCTCGGCTACGATGCGCGCGGGGAGCACCGCCAGGGTCGGCGCCTGGTGTTCGTCGGCGACCTGTGCGACCGGGGCCCCGACAGTCCGCGGGTCGTGGCGTTCGTCCGCGAGGCCGTGCAACGCGGACTGGCCCAATGCGTGCTGGGCAATCACGAACTGAACGTGCTGCGCCACGAGCGCAAGCGCGGCAACGGCTGGTTCTTTGCCTCACACCCCGACCATGCGCATCCGGACTTCAGGCAGTCGCGCCGCGCCACGGGCCGCGAGCGGGATGCGATCCGCGCATTCTTTGCCGGCCTGCCGCTGGCCTTGCGGCGCGCGGACCTGCGGGTGACTCACGCGGCCTGGGATGCGGCCGCGCTCTCCTCGATCGGCACGACCGGACCAGAATCGCACCTCGATCGTTACGCCAGTTTCGAGCGCCGCATCGCTGACGTCATCGACGGCGACGTCGCAGCGGCCGTGCGCGAGGAACTGCGCCATTGGGGCGACCACCTGCACGATGAACACACCGAGGTGCCGCTGCTGCCGGCGCTGGCGTTCGCTCACGAGGCCTACCAGATGGGCAACCCGCTGCGCGTGCTGACGTCCGGGGTTGAACGTCAGGCGACGCGCAGCTTCTTCGCGAGCGGCAAGTGGCGCATGGTCGCGCGCGTGCCGTGGTGGCATGAGTATGGCGAAGCCGCACCGGTCGTCATCGGGCACTACTGGCGGTGGTTCAGTCCGGCGGGCCGTGATCGGTATGGCCACGGCACGGCGGATCTGTTCGGCGCGCACCACGCGTTCGACTGGCTGGGGCCGCAGCGAAACGTGTTCTGCGTCGACTACTCGGTCGGCGCGCGCTTCCGTGAGCGACGCGACGGGCACGAGCCCGGCACCTTCACGACCTTGGCCGCGCTACGCTGGCCAGAACGCGAACTCGTCACTGAAACCGGTAGGCGATTCCCAGCGTCAGGCCCGTGAAGCGCGCGAAGGCATAGACCTCGTCGTTGTCCGCGCCGCCGTCGAGGAAGCGGACACCGCCCTGCAGCATCCATGGACCCTCGAACGCGTAGCGCAGCACCGCGCCGGCATCGATCGCATAGCCCGGCCCGCCACCCAGCGCGTCGACGTCCAGCGCCCAGGACCAGCCCTGCGACAACGGGCGCTCCACGGAGGCATGCAGCAAAGGCACGAAACCGGTGTTGTCCTTGCTGGCACGCAGCGAGCCCTGCACGAGTTCGATCTGCGCATCGCGGATCTTGGCCGTTGCGCCGACCCGCACGACCAGATCCGGCCGATCGATCCAGCGCCAACGCCAGCCGACACGCCATGAGTCGAACCGGTAGCTCGCCCGCAGCGAGCCGGGCGCGAAGCTCGCGCCCTCGAATTGCACGACGCCCGCGGAATCACCCGTCTCCTCGAGCCGCAGCGGCGCGAGCAGCACTTCGACTTCATGACGCCCATCGCCCCAGCGCTGCCCCAGCGGCCAGCGCAGCGAGACACGCGGCGCGATCGCAGGGCCGTCGCCGGTGATGTCGTCGAGCGCGAAACGCGTGCCCCCGGCATCGTTCGGCGACTGCACGTCATTGCGGGCCTGCCAGGCCACCTGCGCTTCGACCAGCAATCGCGGCGCATGAGCCACCGTGGCCGTGACCGTCTCACTCGCCGCGACGCCCGGCGCGGCAGCCAGGCACAGACCCAACAGCACCCGCATCGCGCGGCCGCCGTCCTCGCGTACCGACATCGATTCCAGTTTCATTCTCGACTCCTCCATGGTGAAGGGTCCTGCCGACCGGCGCTTCAGCCGGTGCTCTGCAGACCCTGCGAGATGCCGGTGATACTGGCCACCAACGCATCGAAAAGTGCGCGATCGTCGCGACCGCCGGCGCGCCAGCGTCGCAGCAGGTCAACCTGCATCAGGTTCATCGGATCGACGTACGGATTGCGAAGCTGGATGCCGCGCTGCAGGGTGCGGTCGGCATCGAGCAGCTCTTCCTGCTGCTTGATGACCAGAACCACCTCGGTCGAGAGGTCATGCTCGCGACGAATCTCGTCGAAGCAGGCGCGCAGTTCCACCGGAGCCAGTTCATTGTACGCAGCCGCGATGTCCAGATCGCTGCGCGCCAGCATTGCCTCGACGTCGTCGAGCAGGATGCGCAGGAACGGCCAGTCGCGACACGCCAGTGACACGCTCGCAAGGCCGTGCGTCTTGATGGCAGCGCGCAGGCCGGTGCCGACGCCGAACCAGCCCGGCAGCAGCAACCGCGTCTGCGTCCACGCGAACACCCATGGCACGGCGCGCAGCCCGGCAAGCCCGCTGCGGCCCTCGCGCATGGCCGGTCGCGAGCCGATCTGCATGCGCTCGATGACGTCGATCGGCGTCACGGCGCGAAAGTAGTCGAAGAATGCCGGATCGTCCGAGATGACGCTGCGATACCGCGCGCCCGCCGCCGCGGCCGCAGTGGCGGCCACGGCTTCATTGATGGCGGGCGGCGCAAGCGAAATGCCCCGCGCATCGGCGACGGCCAGCGAGATGGCGCTGAACGCGCGCTCCAGCGTGCGCATCGCGATCGTTCTTAGGCCATAACTCTGGTTGATGACCTCACCCTGCTCCGTCAAGCGCAGCACGCCGTTGACTGTGCCTGGCGGCATGGTTCGCGCGACCGTGTCGATGCGGCCGCCGCCGCGCGCGACACTGCCGCCCCGCGCATGGAAAATCACATGCTTTTCCTCGGCCTCGTCGAGCGCGGCCGTCAGCAGGGTCTGCGCGCGCCAGGCAGCGAAGCGCGATGCGCACAGGCCGCTCGCCTTGCTGCTCTCGGAATAGCCCACCAGCACGCACTGCTCGCGGCCACGGGCATCCAGGTGCCGACGGTAGACCGTATCGCGCAGCAGGGAGCGCATGATGTCGCCGCTGCGCTCCAGCGTCTCGACGGACTCGAATTGCGGTGCAAAATCGAGGGCGATCTCGCCCGAGCGGCGGTCGTAGGCTTCCGCCCAGCGCGCCAACAACAGCGGCGCAAGAATGTCATCGGCGTCGGCGACGCCGCTGACGACATAGTGACCGACGGCATTTGCGCCGTAGCGGTGCCGGCACTGCATCATCGTCTCGAAGACCCCGATCGTGCGGCGCGCCAGGGCGTCGAGTTCACCGCGCGGACCCAGGTCGCGTTCGATCGCAGCAGCCAGGAAGGCGTGGCGTTCCTCCGCCGGCCGCTGCAGCCATTGCGGATCATCGAGACCCTGCGCCAGCACGCGGTGGTGCACTTCGCTCTGCTGGCGCACGTCGAGCGTGGCGAGATGGAAGCCGAACGTGTCGATCCGACGCAGCAGCCGCCGGACCGGCAGCAACCCCGCATGCTGGCCACGGTGCTGACGCAGCGAGTCCGCGACCAGCTGGATATCGCGCCGCAACTGTGCCGGGCCTTCGTAGGCATTCGGCCTGCCGTCGTAGGTCAGGCGCAGGCGCTCCGCGATCTGCCCGAGCAGCACGCGATACGGCATGCGATCGTGCCGCGCGGGCGCCGCCTGCCGCGCTCCGGGCAGCAGGGTCGAGTACTGGTCGATCCGCTGCAGCAGTTCGTTGGAGACACCCGTGCGGCTGGCACTCTGCGACAGGCGCTGCGCGAGCGACTGCACCTCGGTGAAGTAGGCGTTGACGATGATCTGCTGCTGGCGCGCCAGCGTCTCCCGGATCGTCTTGGAGTGGACATCCGGGTTGCCGTCCATGTCGCCGCCGACCCAGGTGCCGAAGCGCAGCAGCGTCGGCAGTTCGATCGTGTCTGGATCCAGATCGAACAGTCGCGCCAGTGCCGCCGCGATCTCCTCGTAGAAGGTCGGCACCGCACGGTAGAGCACTTCGGAAAGGTAGAACGCGACGTGCTCACGCTCGTCGGCCACCGTCAGGCGCTCGCGCGGGTGATCCTCGGTCTGCCAGGCCGTGGTGAACTCGACCCGGATGCGTTCGAGCAGCGTCCGCTGCTCCGCAGGCGTCAGGGTCGGATCGAGCCGATCCTGCATCAGGCCAGCGACCCGCTGCTGCATGCGCAACAGCGTGCGGCGCGCTGACTCCGTCGGGTGCGCGGTGAAAACCGGTTCGAAGCGCAGGCGCCCGATCAGTTCCTGGACCTGCTCGGCGGTGAAACCGTGCGCCTTCAACTGCGCCAGCGCGTCCTCGACCCCGCCTGGTTGAGGCCGGGTGGCATCGCGGAGGAAATAGGCGCGCCGTCGTCGGATCCGGTGCACCTTCTCGGCCAGGTTGACGCCGTTGAACCACATCGAGAAGGCGCGCGTGAGCTCGCGCGCCACATCCGGCGGCAAATCGCGCACGGTCGCCGCGAGCTGCGGCCCCGCCGCTGCATCGCCGTTACGACGGCGGATCGCCAGCGTGCGCTGGGCCTCGACTCGCTCATACAGGCTGTCGCCGCCCTGCTCGCGCAGGATGGCGCCCATGATGTCGCCGAGCGCGTGCACGTCGTCGCGCAGCGCGACGTGCTTTTCCGGGAACTGGATGTCGGTGCGTTTCACATTCGGCGGCCGGAGCGCGTGGCCGCGCCCGTCGCCCCATTGTACAAAAGGAAACGCCGGCGCGAGGCCGGCGTTTCCAGAACAGGCGTCCGCCTACAGCGGACGCTCGCCTGCGGGATCAGAACTTGTAGCCGACCTCGAAGGACAGGCGACGCTCCGTGCCCGGGTGGATGAAGTCGCCACCGAACTCAGGCGCCGGGATGACTTCCGCCAGGAACTTCGTATTGGTGACGTTCTTGCCGACCAGCGCGAAGGTCCAGTTGTCGTTGACGACCGCAGCCCGCATGTCGACGGTCGTGAAGCGATCACGCTGCGAGTTCGTGAAATTACCCGGCACGCCGAACAGCGTCGGGTTGTCCTGGGCCTGGATCACGTGGAACCAGGTCGGACCGACAAGATTCCAGAACGCGCTGCCCTGCAGTCTCCAGCCGTTGTCCGAAACAGGCACGTCGAGCTCGACGCCCGCCGTCGCAGTGTAGTCCGGCGTATACGGCGACTTGTTGCCGATGCTGTTCGGACGCGAGGTGTTGGCCTCGATCTCGCTGATCACGCGACCGAAGCCGGCCGACAGCGTCAGGTGCTCGGTCAGCTTCGCGTTGGCAGCAAGCTCGAAGCCCTGGATCGCGACTTCGTCGATGTTGTTGACGACGCGCAGCAGGCCGAACTGGCCAACCAGGAACTCGAAGAACTGCATGTTGTCGA
>JBIITU010000103.1:0-9401 GCA_044340335.1 Steroidobacteraceae bacterium | reverse complement strand
TTCTTCACGCAGCAGCGGGCCGATGACGAAATCCGCACCGCCGCCGAGGGCCTCGGCCACCGCGCCTTCGACGCCGAGTTCGGCGGTGTCGTAGAAGCGCAGCTCCGGACGCTCCGCTTCGGTGGCCGAGTACATGCCGGCCAGCAGGCCATCCCGGATCTGTGCCGAGGCGCCGGCGGCCCGCCCGGTCAGCGGCAGCAGCACGGCGATGTGGTCGCTGCGTGCGCGGTCGGTGCCGCCCGTCGCTGCGACGATTTCGCTCCTCACGAGATCCGCGGCGGGATGTGTCGGATAGCGGGCCCGCCACGCCGCGAGCGCCGGCGCCGCACTGCCGCGCTGTGCCTGGGCGGCCAGGGGACCGAGTTCCAGCCAGCCGCGCAAGGTGCCATCGCCGCCGGCCGCCGCAGGCTCGAGCTTGATGCCGCGCTCGCTGGCACTGCGCAGTTGCCCATACAGCTCGCGACGCAGCCTCAGCTTCGCATCCGCGTTGCTCGCGGTCGATTCGCGGGCGAGTTCGGCGCGGATGCCGTCGATGGGGCGTGCGGTGGCGAACGCGAGACGCTGGCGCAATTCGAGGTAGGCATCGCGCAGTTGCGGCTCGCCAGGCTCCGGCACGGCGCCGAGTTGCGCCCAGGCTGCCTGCGCCTGGCCTTCGGCCAGCAGCAGGTCGATGCGGGCGAGTTCGCGCGCCGTGCGCTGCGCCGCGGTGGGCGCGTAACCGGCGGCGACGTCGGCGTCCGCTGCGGCGAGTGCACGCCGCGCGTCTCCCGGGCGCGCCGCCTGCAGCCAGGCACGGGCCGCGCGCAGTCTGAAATCGTAGGCCGCGGCGGGGGCGTTCTGTGCCGCGAGTCGTTCGAACTCGGTGGCCGCCGGTGCGGCATCGCCGCCGCGCAGCAGCGCCTCAGCCCGATCGAGCGAGGGTGGCGCCTGGCTGGGGCCCAGGCTGGTACAGCCAATGACGAGCAGCAGGCCGAGCGCCAGCAGCGGCAATCTCGCCCATCGACCACGCAGGGACTGCGCAGCAGGGCGTGGGGAGCGGGTCAGGGGCATCATGGATCCTCGGCAGGGGCTCGGCAGCGATTATAGTGTCCGGGCATGAAGGATCGGCCCGAGCTTCCCCGCAGCGCCGCGCCCACGACTGCGGCCCGGGGCCGGGTCGAGGTGGTGGCGACCCCGATTGGCAACCTTGCCGACCTGTCGCCGCGCGCCCGCGAGTCGCTGCAGCGGGCGGATCTGGTCGCCGCCGAGGACACGCGCCGCACCGGGCAGCTGCTGGCGGCGTTCGGCATCGAACGGCCGATCGTGTCGTTGCACACGCACAACGAGCGCGCCCGCAGCGCCGACCTGCTCGCGCGACTCGCCGAAGGCGTGACGATTGCGCTGGTCAGCGACGCGGGCACGCCGGTGTTGTCGGATCCCGGTTTCGAGCTGGTGCGCAGCGCGGCTGCAGCCGGCCACGACATCGTTGCGATTCCCGGGCCGACGGCGATTGCCGCAGCGCTCGCGATCAGCGGGCTGCCCGCCGAACGCTTCTGTTTCGAGGGGTTTCTGCCGGCACGGCCACGCGAGCGGCGCACGCGCCTGTCGGAACTGGCGAGCGAGCCGCGCGCGATGGTGTTCTTCGAGGGACCGCACCGGCTGGTCGAGGCGCTCGCGGACATGGCGACCGCATTCGGCGCCGAGCGCGAAGCGGTGGTTGCGCGCGAGCTGACCAAGGCCTTCGAGACGGTGTATCGCGGCACCCTCGCCGAACTCGGCACGCGTGCAGCTGCGGATCCGAACATGAGCCGCGGCGAGTTGACCCTGGTGGTGGCCGGCCTCGCGCGCGCCGCGCGCGGCGAGGGCGACGCGGCCGACGACGGCGCACTGCGGCTCGCGCTCGAGCGCACGCTGCGGGTGTTGCTGCGCGAGCTGCCGCCATCGCGATCTGCCGCGCTTGCAGCGCAGTTGACCGGTGCGCGCCGCAGCGATGCCTACACGCTGGCGCTCGAGATCGCGGCAGCCGAGCCCGGCTGATTTGTGCTTGTGGTCCATGGGGCGTATGGTGCGCCCCGGAGTCGGCCGGGTGATCGCTGCATTTCTTCGGAAATGTGGAGGAAAGTCCGGGCTCCCTCGGACAAGGTGCCAGGTAACGCCTGGGGGGCGCGAGCCCACGGAAAGTGCAACAGAAAGTAAACCGCCGAAGTGCGCGCAAGCGTGCTGGTAAGGGTGAAACGGTGCGGTAAGAGCGCACCGCGCGGGTGGCAACATTCCGCGGCACGGCAAACCCCACCTGGAGCAAGGCCAAATAGGGAAGTCGCAGGGCAACCTGCAGCGCGTAGTGCGAGCGTGACTTCCGGGTAGGCTGCTAGAGGTGACCGGTGACGGTCATCCCAGAGGAATGGTCACCCTCGACAGAACCCGGCTTACAGGCCGACTCCACCTTCTTTCTTAGCATTCAGATTTAACCCTCTGAAACCAATGGGAGTTTGCGTGAAGGCTGCGCTTCCATACAGCCTCGATCGACTGTAAGTTATTGGCAGGACACTAAATTTTTCTCCGCGAGCCGTTGACACCCTGAGCGCCCAATTCCTATAGTGGCGCCAAGTGGTGGAGAGTGGAGGCAAATGGGCGACCTTTCGCCCATTCGGTCATGTTTCGCGGTGCAACAAAAGTAACCCTCGACGATAAAGGCCGGATGGTGCTGCCCACCCGGCAGCGTCAGCGCGCGCACGAGCGTGGCGAAGGGAAGCTCGTGATCACCGTCGACCGTGACCAGTGTCTTTTGATCTATCCGCTGCCCGACTGGGAGCAGATCGAGCGCAAGTTGATGAGCCTGCCGTCGTTGCATGAGCGGTCACGCCGCCTGCAGCGCCTGATGGTGGGCCATGCGACGGAACTCGAGCTCGACGGTCAGGGCAGGCTGCTGGTGCCGCCGGAACTGCGCGAATTCGCCGGCTTGTCGCGGCACGCGATGCTGGTGGGGCAGGGCAATCGGCTCGAGCTGTGGGACGAGGCGCGCTGGCAGCAGAAGCGGGACTTCTGGCTGTCGAGCGAGGAAACCGCTTCGGATCTGTCGGCGGAGCTCGACTCGCTGTCGCTGTGAGCGTGGCAGACCACTGACAAGGGAGGTGCGCGGCGCGGGCCGTGCATCGGGGCTGTGGTTTGGCGGGGCGGTCCGGTCTTCGGGGGAGCGGCGGTGGATGCACACATTCCCGTGCTGCTCGACGAAGCGATCGCGGCGCTCGCGCCAGTCGCGGATGGTTTCTATGTCGATGCGACATTCGGGCGCGGCGGTCACACGGCGAAGCTGCTCGCGGCACTCGGCTCCGCTGGCGGCGTCCTCGCGCTCGATCGCGACCCGGCGGCGATCGCACACGGTCGCGAGCGCTTTGCCGGCGAATCCCGTCTCGAGCTCGTACACGCGCCGTTTGCCGAGCTCGCCGCAGCGCTGCATGAACACGCGCCAGCGCGCGCGCCGCAGGGCGTGCTGTTCGACCTCGGCGTGTCGTCGCCGCAGCTCGATGTCGCCGAGCGCGGCTTCAGTTTCATGCGCGACGGGCCGCTCGACATGCGCATGGATACGTCGCGCGGCCCGACGGCTGCTGACTGGCTCGCCCGGGCGAGCGTCGAAGAGATTCGCAAGGTGATTGCAGAGTTAGGTGAGGAGCGATTCGCGCGCAAGGTTGCACAGGCCATCGACGCCAGCCGGCGGGTGACCCCCATCGTCCGTACGGCGCAACTTGCAGCGATCATTGAGAGCGCAGTGCGCACGCGTGAGCCGGGCAAACACCCGGCCACGCGTTCTTTTCAGGCGCTGCGCATGCTCGTCAACGATGAACTCGGCCAGTTGCAGCGCGGCCTCGAGGCGGCGCATGCGGCGCTCGCGCCCGGCGGTCGACTGGTCGTGATCAGCTTTCATTCGCTCGAGGATCGCCTGGTCAAGCAGTTCATGCGCGCGCACGCGAGCGAGGATCCGATGTGGGCTGGCCTGCCCGAGGTGCCGCTGCACGCCCGCCCGACGCTGCGGCTGGTGGGGCGCAAGCAGCGCGCCGCCGCCGCTGAGCTTGCCGCGAATCCGCGCGCGCGCAGCGCCGTGCTGCGCGTCGCCGAGAAGCTCGACCTGCGGGAGGCCGCATGAAGGCGTCGCTGCGGGTGTTGTCGGTGGTCGTGCCGGCGTTGTGGTTGCTGACGCTGGGGTCTGCGGCAGGCGCGATCTACAGCAAGCATCGCGCCCGCGAGCTGTTTCTCGAGCTCGAGCGACTCAATCGCCAGCGCGACGAACTCGAGATCGACTGGGGCCGGCTGCAGCTCGAGCAGAGCGCCTGGTCGACGCACGCCTTCGTCGAGAGCGTCGCGACGCAGAAGCTCAAGATGACGACGCCGCGGCCGGCAGACATCGAGGTGGTTGCACCGTGAGGACCGCCTGATGCGCAAGGTGTTCCCGGGTCGCAGCAGTCCGCGCCGCGAAGCGGTGCGCGTGCACCCGCGTTCGTTCAAGCTGCGCACCACGTTCGTCGGCGCACTGATTGCCGTCGCCGCGAGCGGGCTGGTCTGGCGCGCGGTCGACCTGCAGCTGGTCGACCGCGAGTTCCTGCAGAGCCAGGGCAACACGCGCTTCACGCGCGTGTCGCAGATCGCCGCGAATCGCGGCACGATCACCGATCGCTTCGGCGAGCCCGTGGCCGTCAGCACGCCGGTGGATACCGTCTGGGCCAACCCGCGTGAACTGTCGAAGGCGACGGAGCAGCTGCCGCGGCTAGCCAAGGCGCTGAAGCGCGATCCGAACGAGCTGGCGCGCCGCGTGACGAGCAACCTGTCGCGCGAATTCCTGTATCTGGCGCGCCATCTGCCACCCGGCGAGGCGGCGAAGATCCGCGCGCTCGGCATCCCGGGCGTGTATGCGTCGCGCGAGTACCGCCGCTACTACCCGTCGGGCGAGGTCGCTGGGCACGTGCTCGGCTTCACCAACGTCGATGATGCCGGCCAGGAGGGGCTCGAACTCGCGTTCGATCACTGGTTGGCCGGCGAAGACGGCGCGAAGCGCGTGATCCAGGACAATCTCGGCCGGGTCGTGCAGGACGTCGAGAGCATCCGCACTGCGCGGCCCGGCCGCGACCTCGTGCTGTCGGTGGACCTGCGGATCCAGTATCTCGCCTACCGCGAGCTCAAGGCGGCGATCCGCGAGCAGCGCGCGAAGTCGGGCTCGGTCGTCGTGCTCGACGTCACGACGGGCGAAGTGCTGGCGATGGTCAACCAGCCGACCTACAACCCGAACGACCGCGACCAGCGCAAACCCGCCGGTTACCGCAATCGTGCTGCCACCGACATCCTCGAGCCCGGTTCGTCGATCAAGCCGTTCGTGGTTGCCGCAGCGCTTGCCACCGGCCGCTACACCGACACCAGCCTGGTCGACACGGCGCCCGGCTTCTACAAGGTGGGCGTCAAGGTCATCGAAGACAAGCGCAATCTCGGCGCGATCGATCTGGCGACCATCCTGGCCAAGAGCTCCAACGTCGGCATGGCGCGCATCGCGCTGTCGATCGAGCCGGAGCAGATCTGGTCCACGCTGACGCGGCTCGGTTTCGGCCAGGTGACGACCAGCGGCTATCCCGGTGAATCGGCGGGCGTGCTGTCGAGCTACTCGCACTGGCGCCCGATCGGCATCGCGACCATGGCCTACGGCTACGGCATGTCGGTGACGCCGCTGCAGCTTGCGCACGCGTACGCGACCGTCGGCGCGCTCGGCGTGTCGCGACCGGTGTCGTTCCTGCGGATCGATGCGCCGGTTGCAGGCGAGCGGGTGCTGGACGAGGGCGTCGCGCGGCAGCTCGTCACGATGCTCGAAGCCGTCGTGTCGCCGGTGGGTACCGGCATGCAGGCGGCCATTCCGGGTTATCGCGTGGCTGGCAAGACCGGCACGGCATGGAAATCGAACGCGGGCGGCTATTCCACGAATCGCTACATGGCGGTGTTCGGTGGGGTCGCGCCGGCGACGCAACCGCGCCTCGCGGCGGTGGTCATCATCGACGAACCCGGCGCGGGTCTGTTTTACGGCGGCGAAGTGGCAGCACCCGTGTTCTCGCGCGTCATCGGCGGCGCGCTGCGGCTGATGGCCGTGGCGCCCGATGCGCCGATCAATGCCGTCGCGGACGAGTTGCTGGAAGAAGCACCGCTGCCACCGCCGGAGCCGAGCAGTGCGCCGACGGTGCCCGCGATGCAGGCCAACACGACACCGGCCGGCGGGGTGCGCCGATGAGCGCAGCAGCACCCGCGATGCATGGCACGCGCGCGCTGGGCGACCTGCTCGCCGAGCTGGACATCGCGCCGCTGTCGGCCGAGCTTGCGCAGTTGACGCCCACGGACCTGACGCTGGACAGCCGCGAGGTGCGTCCCGGCGCGTTGTTCCTCGCGCTGCGCGGGCGCACCCAGCACGGTCTGGCATTCCTGCCACAGGTGCTTGCGCAGGGCGCGCGTGCAGTGCTGTGGGACGATGACGGCGCGACGCCTGCACCCACGCTGCCGGCCGGCGTCGCCGGACTCGGCATCCCGGCGCTGGCGGACCAGGCCGGGCGGATCGCCGATCGATTCTTCGGCGAGCCCTCTGCGGCGATGTGGGTCTCGGGAGTCACCGGCACCAACGGCAAGACGACGGTCGCGTGGCTGGTCGCGCAGGCACTCGACGCCTGCGGTCGGCCGGCCGGCTACATGGGCACGCTCGGCAGCGGCTGTGTCGGCGCCGTGCGTCCGTCGACGCACACGACGCTCGATGCGGTTGCCGTGCATCGCGAGCTCGCAGGCCTGCGCGCTGCCGGTGCCACTGCAGTCGCGATGGAAGTGTCGTCGCACGCGCTCGACCAGGGGCGCGTTGCCGGCGTGCGCTATCGCAGCGCCGCGTTCACGAACCTGACGCGCGATCACCTCGACTACCACGGCACGATGCAGGCCTACGGCGAGGCGAAGGCGAAGCTGTTCGACTGGCCGAACCTTGGCACGCGCGTGCTGAACGTCGACGACGGCTTCGGCGCCGCACTCGCGGCCCGGCTCGATGCGCCGGGGCGCGTCATCGTCACCGGCCGCGCCGCGCAGTCAGCCGCGCTGATCGCCAAACTGGCTGCGCAGGGCGCCGGCTGGGTGCGCGCCGAGTCGGTCGAGCTCGCCGGCAGCGGTCAGCAGATCCGCATCGCGAGCCACCTCGGTCGCTGCGAGCTGCGCTCGACGCTGATCGGCGATTTCAACAGCGACAACCTGCTGACCGCGCTCGCGCTGCTGCTGTCGTGCGAACTGCCGCTGGACCGCGCTGTCAGCGCACTCGCTGCCGCTTCCGCGCCTGCGGGCCGGATGCAGGCCCTCGGCGGCGGGGCGCAGCCGCTCGCGATCGTCGACTACGCCCACACGCCCGATGCGCTCGCGAAGGCGCTGCGCGCGGCGCGCGGCCACGCGCAGGGTCGATTGATCGTCGTGTTCGGCTGCGGCGGCGAGCGCGACATCGGCAAGCGTCCGCTGATGGCAGCGGTCGCCGCGGAACTCGCCGACACGATCGTCATCACCGACGACAACCCGCGCGGCGAGTCGCCGGCGCGCATCGTCGCCGACATCGTCGCGGGCCTGCCGGCCGGCAGCACGGCGCAGGTCGTGCACGACCGTGCCGAAGCCATCGAGCTCGCACTCGGCAATGCAGTGGCCGGCGACATCGTGCTGGTCGCCGGCAAGGGTCACGAGGATTACCAGATCGTCGGCGACGAGCGTCGCCCGTTCAGCGACCAGGCCGTGCTGCGCGCCGCGCTGGCACGGCGCGCCGGGGTGACGCAATGAGCCTGCCGCCGCGCACCCTGGCGCAGTTCGCCGCACTGTGCGGCGGTGTGCTGCACGGCGATGACCGGCCCTTCGCCGCCGTCAGTTCCGACAGCCGCAGTCTCGCGGCCGGCGATCTGTTCATCGCGCTGCGCGGCCCGCGCTTCGACGGCAACGAGTTCGTCGCTGCGGCCCGCGCCGCCGGCGCGGCGGGCGCGCTGGTCGAGCGCCACGACGGCTCGGCGTTGCCGCAGATCGTCGTGCCCGATGCGCTCGCCGCGCTGACCCGCGCGGCAGCGGCCTGGCGCGCGGCCTACGCGGGTGTCGTCGTCGCCGTGGCCGGCAGCAACGGCAAGACCACGGTCAAGGAGATGATCGCGGCGATACTGGCGCGGCGCGGTCCGACGCTCGCGACGCGCGGCAACCTCAACAACCATATCGGTGTGCCGCTGACCTTGCTGCGGCTGGCTGCAGACCAGGCCCACGCGGTCATCGAGATTGGCGCGAATCATCCGGGCGAGGTCGCCGCGCTGACCGCGATCGTCCAGCCAGACGTTGCCATCGTCACCAACGCCGGTGCCGAGCATCTCGAAGGCTTCGGCAGCCTCGAGGGCGTGGCGCGCGCGGAGGGCGAACTGTTCGCCGGGATCGAATCGCAGGCCACGGCGATCATCAACGCCGACGATGAGTTCGCCTCGCTGTGGTCCGAAATGTCGCGCGGCAAGCCGGTGCGCTTCGGGCTCGGCGCTGCGGCCGAGTTCAGCGCCACGGACATCCGGCACGACGTCGGCGCCGACGGCTTCGTGACAGGATTTGCCCTGATTTCGCCCGCTGGTCGCACCGCTATCGAGCTCAGACTCGCCGGCATGCACAACCTGCAGAACGCGATTGGCGCGGCCGCAGCCGCGATGGCTGCCGGCGCGACGCTGGAGCACGTCCGCGACGGCCTGGGGTCGATGCGGGCGGTCGCCGGCCGGTTGCAGTTCAAGACGGCGCGCGGGGCGTGGATCATCGACGATTCGTACAACGCCAACCCGAGCTCGATGCGCGCCGCCATCGAAGTGCTGGCGGCGCTTCCCGGTCAACGCTGGATGGTCGTCGGCGACATGGGCGAGCTGGGCGACCATGCCCGCAGCAGCCACATCGATCTGGGCCGCCAGGCGCGCGCCCGCGGCATCGATCGCTTGTTCGCGACCGGGCCGCTCGCCGCACTCGCCGTGGAGGAGTTCGGCCCGGGCGCAGAGTGGTTCCCGGATGCTGCCGCGATCGGGCGCGCGCTTGCGCCGCAGTTGCGCGCCGGTGTCTGCGTGCTCGTCAAGGGTTCGCGGATGAACCGGCTCGAGCGGGTGGTCGAGCAACTGGTCGGCGCCGTCGAAGCGCAGGTGCACGCATGATCTACTGGTTCACGCAGCAGCTGCAGGATGAGCTGTCGTTCCTCAACCTGTTCTCCTACCTGACGCTGCGCGCGATCCTGGCCGCCGTTTCGGCGCTGGCCATCGCACTCGCGATCGGCCCCTGGATGATCGCGAAGCTGTCGCGCGACCAGATCGGGCAGGTGGTGCGCGACGATGGTCCGCAGACCCACCTGAAGAAGGCGGGCACGCCAACCATGGGCGGGATGCTGATCC
>JBIITU010000102.1:0-9414 GCA_044340335.1 Steroidobacteraceae bacterium | reverse complement strand
GGCGATCAGACGCTGCGCAGCATCGGCCCGCGCAGCATCAAGGGCTTTCCTGCGTTGCCCGGCTGCGCTGTATCGGCCGACGGCGTGCACTGGCTGCGCGTCGAGGGGCCGCACCGCGGTGCGCTGCTGCCGGCGGGCGCGCGCGGCGAGTTCGACAACTTCATGGTCGGCTGGCCGCAGGTGATCCGGTGGGACGACGGTCGCTGGCGCATGTACTACCACTCACTCGACGCGAACTTCGTTTCCACGCTGGGCTGGGCTGAGTCGAATGACGGCCTGCAATGGCAGAAGCGCGGCGTGCTGCTCGGTGCCGGCGCGCCGGGCCGCTTCGATGATCGCGGCATCGCGACCCGCCAGATCGTGCGGCTGCAGGGCCGCTGGGTCATGTTCTACGAGGGCTGCAAGAATATCGGCCAGGGCCTGACAGTCGGCCGGCAGATCGGCGTCGCCGTCTCCGACGACGGACTGCGCTGGCAGCGCATCGATGGCCCGCACGGCGACGGCGCCGTGCTCGCCGGCGCTGCGCCGGGATCCGGACTCTGGGATCACCGTCTCGGCTGTCCGTGGATCGTCGCGGCCGCCGATGGCGCGCTCAGGATGTACTACATCGGCTCGCACGAACGCAGCGGCGAGGACGAACTCGACGGCGTGCAGCAGATCGGCCTCGCGATCAGCGACGGCGATATCACGCGCTGGCGCCGCTGGAGCTGATCAGGTCTGCGGCACGCTCGGCGATCGCAAGGGTCGCAGCGTTGGTCATCGCCGGAACGATGCGCGGCATCACCGACGCATCGGCAACCCAGAGGCCTTCGATGCCGCGCACGCGCAGGTCGGGCGCGACGGGCGCGGCGGCGTCCGCCCCCATGCGCATCGTGCCGACCGGGTGGTAGAACGGACTCGCGCCGCGGCGCGCGAAGTCGCGCAGTCCCGCGCGATCACGAACAGCCGGACCCGGGTAAACCTCGCGGGCCGTCAAGGCGCGCAGCTGCGGGCTCGCTGCGAGTTCTCGACACAGTTCGATCGCATCGACCATGCGCTCCAGATCCGCGCCTGCCACGAAAGTCGCCGGATCGATGCGGGCGGCGGCCAACGGATCGGCGCTCTGCAGCGTGACGCTGCCGCGACTCTCAGGCTGCATCACGCAGGGCACCAGCGTGTAGCAATTGTCGGGCGCCGCCCCGACCGACGGAATCACGAACGGCACGGTCACGCACATCACCAGTGTGTCAGGCACGCCCGACCCCGGACCCAGACGCGCGAACAGCATGCCCTCGCCGTGGTTGTAGACCGACAGCGGCACGGGACGCAGCGCCTGGTACGCGACGCCGCCCACCAGCGGATGATCGTGCAGGTTCGCCCCGACTTCGGCGCTGTCGACGGCGACGTCGATGCCCAGTGCCCGCAGCGATGCGGCCGGTCCGATGCCCGAGAGCATCAGCAGGCGTGGCGTATCGATGGCGCCCGCGGCCATGATCACGCCACGCTTCGCGCGCAAGGTCCGTTGCGTGCCCGCCTGCAGCAGCGTCACGCCCGTGCAACGACCGGCCTGCAGCTGCAGCCGCAGCACGCGCGCACCGGACACGATCTCGAGATTCGGCCGCGCGCGCACCGGCTCGAGATAAGCGCGGGCGACGTGCGCGCGGCGCCCCGCGCGGTCGATCGTGAACTGGTTCCAGCCCGCGCCAGCCGGCTGCGCGCCATTGATGTCGTCGGTCCAGCCGTGACCCGTGCCGCGCGCCGCGCCGAGGAATGCCGTCGCGAACTCGCTGGCGCGCGCCGGGTCGACCGACAGCACGTCGAGCGGACCGTCGCCGCCGCGCCAGGCATTGGCACCGCCCGACCAGCGTTCGCTGCGGCGGTGATACGGCAGCAGCGTCGCCGCGTTCCAGCCGGTGGCGCCGAGCGCCTCCCAGGCATCGTAGCCAGCCGGGTCACCACGTTGATGACCCATGGCGTTGATCAGCGAAGACCCGCCGAGCCCGCGACCGCGCGGACAGGGCAGCACCCGGCCGCCGAGTTCGCGCTGTGCGGTGGTCGTGTAGGCCCAGTCATGCGGACCGCCTTGCAGGCTGGGCCAGGCACCGACGGCGTCCACCGCGGGATCGACGGCCCACTCGCCCGCTTCGAGCAGCACGACGCGGTTCGAAGAATCGGCACTGAGGCGATGCGCGAGCACGCAGCCCGCCGTGCCACCGCCGACGATCACGTAATCGGCGTCGGCTG
Source organism: Steroidobacteraceae bacterium (assembly GCA_044340335.1). Classification (GTDB taxonomy): domain Bacteria; phylum Pseudomonadota; class Gammaproteobacteria; order Steroidobacterales; family Steroidobacteraceae; genus UBA964. Next base: position 7,191 of record JBIITU010000102.1, on the reverse strand, counting down.
CCGGTTCAGCGCGCGACATCCGCGGTGCTGCCAGCGCCAGCGTGGCCCCGAGGGCTGCGCCGTTCAGTTCGCGTCGCGTGAAGGTTCGCGCCGGCATGTCGGATCAGGACTGCAGCCCCTTGATGGCCAGGTACTCATCGTAGGTGCCGCGGTAGTCGTCGATGCTGCCATCGGGCTTCAGTTCCATGATGCGGTTGGCTAGGCCACTGACGAACTCGCGGTCGTGCGACACGAACACCAGCGTGCCCGGATACTTCTCGAGTCCGATCTGAAGCGACTCGATCGTCTCCATGTCCATGTGGTTGGTCGGTTCGTCCATGAGCATGACGTTCGGCTTCGTCAGGATCAGCTTGCCGTACATCATGCGGTTCTTTTCGCCGCCCGACAGCACCGTGACCGGCTTCTTGGTCTCGTCACCGGAGAACAGCAGGCGACCGAGCGTCGCACGCACGATCATTTCGTCGTCGGCCTTGCCGGTCCATTGCGAGATCCAGGTGAGCAGATCGACGCGCTCGGCGAACTCCGCCTGCGGATCCTGCGGCATGTAGCCCGGCTGGGCATTCTCGACCCAGGTCAGGCGCCCGGCGGTCGGCTGCAGTTCGCCTGCCAGCACGCGCATCAGGGTGGTCTTGCCAATGCCGTTCGGCCCGATGACGGCGACTCGCTGGCCCGCCTCGATCGTGAAGTTCAGGTTCTTGAAGATGTCGTGATCCGTGCCCGGATAACGGAACGTCAGCCCCTCGACCGTGACCGCCGAGCGATGCAGCTTCACCTTCTGCTCGAAGCGGATGTACGGGTTCTGTCGCGACGAAGGCCTGATCTCCTCGATCTTGATCTTCTCGATCTGCCGCTTGCGGGAGGTCGCCTGCCGCGCCTTCGATGCATTCGCGGAAAAGCGCCGCACGAACTCCTGCAGGTCAGAGATCTGCGCTTTCGCCTTGGCGTTAGCCGCCTCGACCCGCTGGCGCGCCTGCACCGAGGCCAGCATGAAGTCGTCGTAGTTGCCCGGATAGATCTTCAGCTGCTGGTAGTCGAGGTCCGCGATGTGCGTGCAGACCTGGTTCAGGAAGTGCCGGTCGTGACTGATGATGATCATCGTCGCGTCGTAGTCGTTCAGCGTGCGCTCGAGCCAACCGATCGAGTGGATGTCGAGGTTGTTGGTCGGCTCGTCGAGCAGCAGCACATCGGGCTTCGAGAACAGCGCCTGCGCCAGCAGCACGCGCAGCTTGAGGCCGGGTGGCAGCTCCCGCATCGTCAGGTTGTGCCTGTCCTCGTCGATGCCCGCGTCGATCAGAATCGCGCCGGCACGCGCCTCGGCCGTGTAGCCGTCGTACTCGGCGACCCGCGCCTCGAGCTCAGCGGCCTTCATGTAGTCGGCGTCCGTGGCGTCCGGATCGGCGTAGATCCGGTCGCGCTCCGTCATGGCCTGCCACATCTCGACATGCCCTTGCATGACGACGTCGAGCACGCGCTGGTCTTCGTAGCCGAACTGGTTCTGGTTCAGCTTGCCGAGTCGCAGCCCGGGCTGCAGCACGACCTCGCCGGAACTCGGCTCGAGTTCGTCGCCGAGGATCTTCATCAGTGTGGACTTGCCACAGCCGTTGGCGCCGATCAGGCCGTAGCGGTTGCCGTCGGTGAACTTGACCGTGACCGCCTCGAACAGCGGCTTGGCTTCGAACTGGATGCTGAGGTTTTGGGTGATAAGCATGGGGGCGCAACGGTACACGGAAGCGGGGCCGACTGCACCCCGCGGCGATGCGCCGTATGATCCCACTGGATTCAGGAGACTGCCATGACCGCGATGCGCATCGAGCGGGACACATTCGGTGAAATCGCCGTGCCGGCCGACCGTCTGTGGGGGGCGCAGACGCAGCGCTCGCTGCGGTTTTTCGCGATCTCAACCGAGACCATGCCGCCGGAACTGCTGCAGGCGCTGGCGCTCGTCAAGCAGGTCTGCGCCGAGGTCAACGGATCGCTGGGGTTGCTGGGGCCGGCGCAGGCACGGGCCATCGCGGCGGCGGCCGCGGAGATCCTCGCCGGCCGGCATCCGCAGGAGTTCCCGCTGTCGGTCTGGCAGACCGGCTCCGGCACGCAGACGAACATGAACCTCAACGAGGTGATCGCCAACCGTGCCAGCGAACTGCTCGGTGGCCAGCGCGGGCAGCAGCGGCTGATCCATCCCAACGACCAGGTCAACCTCGGGCAGTCGTCGAACGATGTGTTTCCCACCGCGATGCATGTCGCGGCCGTGCTCGGCCTGACGCAGACCCTGACACCCGCGGTCGAACTGCTGCGCGACGCGCTCGCCGCCAAAGCGCTCGAGTTCGATCACCTGATCAAGATCGGGCGCACCCATCTGCAGGATGCAACACCGCTGACGCTCGGCCAGGAGTTCTCCGGTTACGCGCAGCAGCTCACGCAAGGGCTGCGGCACGTGCACGCGGCCCTGCCGCACCTGTGCGAGCTCGCGCTCGGCGGCACGGCCGTGGGCACGGGCCTCAACACGCACCCGCAGTTCGGGGAACTGACCGCGGCGCGTCTTGCGGAGGCAACCGGCCTGCCCTTCGTGCCCGCGAGCAACCGCTTCGAAGTCATGGCCGCCGCCGATGCACTCGTGCATGCCCATGGTGCACTGAAGACACTGGCTGCGAGCCTGATGAAAATCGCCAACGACATCCGCTGGCTCGCGAGCGGACCGCGCTCAGGGCTCGGGGAACTGCAGCTGCCGGAGAACGAACCGGGCTCGTCGATCATGCCGGGCAAGGTCAACCCGACGCAGGCCGAAGCGCTGACGATGATCTGCTGCCAGGTGTTCGGCAACGATGTTGCGATCAATATCGGCGGCGCCAGCGGGCACTTCGAACTGAACGTGTTCCGGCCGATGATCGCCCACAACCTGCTGCAGAGCATCCGGCTGCTCGCGGACGGCGCGCGCAGTTTCGCGACGCACTGCGTCGCGGGCATCGCGGCGAACGAAGCGCAGTTGCGCGCCGGGGTCGAGCGCTCGCTGATGCTCGTCACGGCGCTGACGCCGCATATCGGTTACGACCGCGCCGCGCAGATCGCCAAGCACGCGCATGCGCAGGGCCTGACGCTGCGCGAGGCCGCGCTCGCGCTCGGCAGCGTCACCGCGGAACAGTTCGACGCCTGGGTGCGGCCGGAGCAGATGCTCGGGCAGTAAACGCTGCTGCCTCAGGCCGCGCGCCGTCGCTCAGGGCGCAAACCGCAAGCGCACGCCCGCGACCATGCGCACATCGGTGGGCGGTTCGCCGCGCGCGCGGGTCAGGTCCTCTGAATCCGAGTAGTACTCGAACCACTCCACGCCCACATAGGGCTCGAGGCTGTCCGCGATCCGGTACCGCAAGCGCAACCCGACCGAGGTTTCAGTAGGCGGTATGCCGAAGCTGTACCAGACGTGATCCTCGTTGAAGATCTCGTAATCGAAGCGAGCCTGCAATGCGAGCCGCGAGTTGAACTCGTGCGTGTAGTCGAGCTGGAAGCGATAGCCGAGGTGCGCCGGGTCGCCACCCGGACTGCCCTCGCCGAGATAGCTGGTGATATCGACATTGATTCCCCACGGCGACATGCCCACGATGCCGGCGGCCGCAAACGTGCGCGTCGGCGGTTCACCCGTCTCGTGCCGGACGCCGACGAACAGGTCCAGCCAGTCGAAGCGATCGAGCCACTGGACGGAATCCCAGAACCGCGGCGGCTTCCACAGCAGTTCGACCCGATTCTGCAACGGCGTGCCGGGCATCTTGTGGCCCTCGTCGCGCAGCAGGAACTGGTTACGCTCTGTCCCGAACGAGGCTTCGAGATCCCACTTGAGCGTGTCGCCCTGTGGCCGCCCCTGCCACTCGAGCAGCTCGACCCGCAGACTCGGCATGCGCGCTTCGCGCTCCCCGGTCGCCTGTGCGCTCGCCATGCCGGCCCACAGCACGAGGAACGCGAGCGAAAAGCGCAGCAGATCGCTGCACGGAGAACCTGTGCGGGGCATTTCAAGCCTCTGATTACGTAGCAGGAGCGACAGGCGCTACTTTACCGGGATGCGTCGTCGGGCGACATTGTCGCCGCATGCCAACTGCCGGTCCTTGCACGCGCGGCAGCGCACTGCCGCCCTGGGTAGGCGAGAACCTACAGGCGCGGACCATGGCGGCCGGTGGACGAGCACCTGCACTCAGCCCATCCTTGGTACCGATCTCCCCCGCCGAGCCATGCTGCGCATGCCTGTACCGAACCCCGCCCCTCGCGCAGCCGTGGATGCCGCGCGCATCCATTACTCCTCGCGCGGTTCGGGTGAACCCTTGCTCCTGATCCACGGGCTCGGTTCCAGCGGCGCGGACTGGGCGTTCCAGATCCCCTCCCTCGCGCCGCGTTTCCGGGTGATCACGCCTGACCTTCCCGGCTGCGGCCGCAGCCCTGCCCTCGCGGCGGCACCCTCCATAGCCGAGCTCGCCAGGGCGTTATGGACCCTGCTGGACGATTTGCAGATCGACACCGCCCACATCGCCGGCTTCTCGCTCGGTGGTGCCGTCGCGCTGGAGATGGCCTTGCAACGCCCGTGCAGCGTCCCTAAGCTCGGCTTGATCAACAGTCTCGCGACCTACCGGATCGACCACTGGCGAAAGTGGTGTGAAGCCCGCATGTCGATCGCGCTGGTGCGCGGGCTCGGCATGCGCACCATGGCTCGCCTGCTGGCGGGCCGTTCCTTCCCCGAGACCTGGCAGCAGCCGTTGCGCGATCGAGCCGTCGCCGTCATTGGCGCAGTCCCGGCTGCGGCCTACCTTTCCATGGCTGCGGCGCTCGAAGGCTGGACCGCAGTCGAGCGCCTCGACACGCTGCGCAGCAAGGTCCTGATCATCGCGGCCGAACACGACTTCACCCCGCTGGCAGAGAAACGCGCGCTGGCCGAGAGTCTCGGCGCCCAGTTCGTCATTGCGCGCGGCTCCCGCCATGGGACGCCATTCGATGCCATCGAACTGACCAATGCGAGCCTGCTCGCGCTGCTCACGGACGCACCGCTTCCCGACCCGGCACGCTGGTTGCGCGACCAGCATCCAGACGAGCGGCTTTGGGCACAGGCGCTGCACACGGCCACCGAACACCACGGCGCCGTCACGCCGTGACCAGACCGTCTATCACCTCGATCGTTCTTTCGCAGCGTGCCGACATCGCGGCGTTGTGGGTCACGAACAGCACGGTCGTGCCTTGCTCGGTGTTGAAGCGACGCAGCAGCGCAAACACCTCATCGGCGCTTTTCGTATCGAGATTGCCAGTCGGTTCATCAGCCAGCAGCAGGGCCGGTCCCATCGCCAGCGCCCGGGCAATGGCAACGCGCTGCTGCTGACCGCCGCTCAGATTGCCGGCACCGTTGTCCTTCCAGGGAGTCAGCCCGACGCTGTCCAGCAGGCCTTCGGCGCGGACTCGCATCGCATCGCTTGAGAACCCAGCGGCGCCGAGCATGGGCAGCATCACGTTCTCGAGCGCCGTGAACGCGCTGATCAGATTGTGATTCTGGAACACGAAGCCGATGCCCCGACCCCGCAGCCGGGTCAGCGCGCCGTCATCCAGCTGCGTGGTTTGTTCGCGACACACTTCGACGGTTCCGGACGTTGGCGAGTCCAGCAACCCGATGATGTTGAGCAGCGTGCTTTTGCCTGAGCCAGAGGGGCCGATCACGGCGCAGAACTCGCCGTAGCGAACGGTCAGGTCGATGCCGTGCAGCACCTCGGTCTCGATCGCCGTGCCGACGTTGTAGGCCTTGCGCACGCCACGCAACTGCACGACCGCGGGCTGCGAGACCGCCGCACCGCTCGGGTCAACCACGTATGGCCACGACCGGATCGAGGCGCGCGGCGCGGCGCGCCGGTGCGAGTGCGGCGCCCAACCCGGTCAGCGTTGCCAGCACGAGCGCCCCGACGAACAAAGACGGCTCCAGCACCAGGGCGAAGATCGGTGTGCCATCGGCACCGATGGATGATCTCTGCCAGAGCACCAGCAAACCGACCCCGAGCCCACTGCCTACGGCCGCACCTGCCAGGGCAAGCAACCCGCCCTGCAGCAGGAACACGCGCATCACCTGCCCCTGCGAAACACCCATCGCGCGCAGCACGCCAATCTCGCGCGACTTCTGCACCACGACCACCGCGAGCACACTGGCGATGCCGAACGCGACAGACAGACCGACGAAGAAGCGAATCGCGTTGTTCGAGGTGCTCTGGGCCGCGATGGCCGTGAACAGTTCGCCGTTCGTCTTGATCCAGCTGTCTGCCTCGACGCCGGTGGCGGCCGTGATGCGCTGCGCCACCCGCTCGGCCGAATAGACATCGCGCACCGTGACGTCGAGGCTCGTGACGCCGCCCGGCAACGCCAGCAGGCTTTGCGCGGTCCGCAGCGCGACGAAGGTGCTGCGTCCGTTCGCGCCCTTGTTGCCGAAGTCGAAGATGCCCGCGATGGTCAAGGTGGCATCGGCGCCGTTGATCGTCGTGAGGCGCAGCTTGTCGGCGACGGAGACCCCGAGGTCGCTGGCGAGTTCTGTGCCGATCAGGACGTCGCTGCCGGTCAACTCGGATGTTCCCATGACGATCTTGTCCGGCAACGTGACGATCCGGTAGTACAGCTTCGGCTCGATGCCGGTCACGTTGATCGCGCGACTCGCGACGCCGCGCACGACCAACGCGGACCCCGACGCCACCGGCGCGACCACCAGTACCTCGGGCATGACCCGGATCTGCTCAGCGACGTTCTGCCACTGATCAATGGATTTCGTGCGTTCCAGCGATGCCTGCACGATCGCTGCCTCGACTTCGTCGGCGCGCGCGTAGGCGCCGAGCCTCAGGGGGCGTGTCACCTCCTCGGTCGGCAGCAACTGGATGTGCCCCTGCGCCGACAGGACGCGCCGAATGAAATTCATCTGCAAACCCGCCATCAGCGCCGACATGAACACGATGACTGCAACACCGAGCGCCACGCCGACCACGATGAACACCGTCTGCAACCGACCCTCGCGCAGGAAGCGGATCGCGACGATCCACTCGAACGGCAACCAGGTCTTGAATACCGCGCGGACCCGGGTGGTCATCAGGTGCCCGCGCGCGAAGTCGCGACGGGCGCTGCGGTGACACGGACGCGCGCACCAGGCTCGATGGCATCCGCAGCCACCAGCACCACGTCGCCTTCCGCAAGGCCACC
>JBIITU010000101.1:0-9421 GCA_044340335.1 Steroidobacteraceae bacterium | reverse complement strand
GGATCGATGACGAGCATCGCGTGGCGCTCGCGGCAGAAACGCCCGGCGACCAGCAGCGTGCTCAGGCCCACGTCCTGCTCGCGGCTCAACGGCGGCACGCACAGGAACTGGAACGGCGGTGCGGCACGCAGCGCGAACAGCCCAGTGCCCGCCTGCGCGGAGCCGATCAGGTCGTAGTCGGTCAGGGCGGCGCCATCGTCGCCATCGGTGCCGGCACAGACATAGCCGACCACTTCGCCGGGCCGCTCGGGCGGCGTGACGCCAGGCCGCAGCAGCGGCGGCATGCCGACGAGGCGCACGAGCCGCGAATCCGCGAGCGCCGTGCCGACGTAGCGACTGGCCTCGGGCCGCACCGACACGCGCCGGAAGATCTCCTGGTCTTCGATCAGTTCCGAGCCCTGGCCGCGCACGCGCTGCACGACGAGGTTGAAGCGGTCGGTGTCCTGCAGGCCGATGCCGTCGTGATCGACCGCGGCGCGCAAGTGTTCGCGCGTGCCCGGCGCGAGTGCGGCCAGCCTCAGCGCCGATTGCGCCGCGCCCAGCGTCAGCGTCGGCGGCCGCGCACCATTCGCGACGCGCACGACGATGGCCGTGCGACCGCCGTTGTCGAAGAACTGCTCGACGGCATAGGACAGGGTCGAGGGCTGCCAGAGGCCGCCGAAAATGCGCTGGAAACTGGCGAAGTCGTGCACGACGATCGGGTCGTTGACGGGACCCTTCTGGGCTCGACCGACGAAGGCGGTGACCCCTGTGGGTGCCGGGGTGATTGCGACCCCGGGTCCACTGTGTTCGGCGATGTCGATGCCTGCGAGAACGCGAGCGACCACGGCCTGCCCTGTGTGATGCGCGCGCAGCGTATCACAACGCGCTCGTCGCGCCGCGCGTGCCGCGGCTCGTCAGCGTGCCGCAGACGCCGGCTGCACGATCGGATCGAGCGTTGCCGTGACGATAGGGTGATAGCCGGGTCGCGCCCGCGCGTAGACATCACGCGCGAAGCGCGCGCCCTCCGCAGTGCGCATCAGGTCTTCGTACAGCGGCCGGATCAGCTTGCGACGACCGATGGTGGTCAGGTATTCCACGAGACGCGGCCGCGCCGGTTCGTAACCAGCCCGGATCGCGACCCGCAGCCAGCTGTGCGCGATCTCGGCATTGCCGGCCGCAGTCAGACTGAAGCGCGCGTCGAGCGCCGCGAGCTGGCCGAGGTCCGGCCTGGCCGGGAAGTTGTCGAGGAAGTGCAGCCACTCGAACGGGGTCCACTGCTCTGCTGGCAACGCCGCCGCCGTCATGCGACCGGCGACGAACTCGGCACGCACCGCATCGATGCGTGCAAACGCCTCGGACCGCGGCAACACCGCGGACGGCGGCAGGCCAGGCGCACCGATCCAGGCATCGAGCTCGGCGCGGCTGACGACCCCCGGTCGCGCCGCGAGCAGCTCGCGCTCGAGGTAGTCGACGAACTGCTCGGTCGTCACGGAACGGAATGCGAAGGCGTCGAAATAGCTGCGCAGGAACGCCTCGAGCGCATCGCGACCGACGCGGGATTCGAGCCAGCCGAGGAACAGGCGGCCTTTCTCGTAGGGTACTTCGCTGAAGCCGTCGTCAGGATCGCGACCGCGCAGGTCGATCGCGAGGATCTGGTCACGCGGTGCGAGCACCGCGAGATCCCGCTGCAGCGACTGCAGGCCCAGCACGTCTTCCATCGCGCGGCGCTGCTCGCCGTACAGCGCCTCGACGATGCGCCGCTCGAGGAACACCGTGAAGCCCTCGTTGAGCCAGAAGTCGCGCCACGTTGCGTTCGTCACCAGATTGCCCGACCAGCTGTGCGCGAGCTCATGCGCTATCAGCGCGACGAGGCTGCGGTCGCCGGCAATGATGGTGGGTGTCAGGAAGGTCAGCCGCGGATTTTCCATGCCGCCATACGGGAAGGCCGGCGGCAGCACCAGCATGTCGTAGCGCTCCCAGCGGTACGGCCCGAACAGCTGCTCGCAGGCTTCGAGCATCGCCTCGGTGTCGGCGAACTCGCGCGCCGCCGCCTCGACCAGCGGCGGTTCCGCGTAGATCGCGGTGCGCGGCCCGAGTTCGCGCTGCTCGAGCCGGCCGACCGCAAGCGCAATCAGATACGACGGAATCGGCTGCGGCATCCGGAACGTGAACCAGCCGTCGGCGGGCATCGCGGGCGAGTTGTCGGCGCTCATGACGGCGCGCAGGCCGGGCGGCGCATGGATGCGCGCGGTGTAGGTCACGCGCAGCGCGGGCGTATCCTGCAGCGGAATCCACGAGCGCGCGTGGATGGCCTGCGACTGCGTGAACAGGAAAGGATCTGTCTTGCCCGCCGTCTGCGCCGGCTCGAGCCATTGCAGGCCGGAGGCCCCCGGCCGCGTCTGGTAGGAAATACGCACCCGCAGCCGGCTGCCGGCGGGGCCCCGCGGCACGGCAATGGTCAGCGGTTCACCCAGCGTGCGCAGCGTTGCGCCGAGCGTGAAGGTCGTCGGCGTCAGCGCGCCCGAAGGCGCGACGATCCAGGCTTCGCGCACGATCAGGTCGCGCGTGTCGAGCACGAGGCGATCAGCACCCGGATCGAGCCGCTCGACATCGAGATCGACGACGCCGGACAGGCGCTGGGCGGGGAAATCGACGTCGAGTGCGAGCTCGACATGCCGGACCTGCAGTTGCTCGAGATTGGCGAATGAGTGCTCGTCGCGCGCCGGCGCGGCAGACGCACCCGGCCCGACCAGCAGCGCTGCGAGCGACACCACCGCTGCGAGCGCGGCGCGCTTGCGGACGTTCACCGGCGGGTCAGCGTGCGGCCGTCGGCGCGGCAACCGGCGCGCGCTCTTCGTCGGAGAACATCTGCCGCATCGTGGCATCGTCGGCCGGCAGGTTCGACTTGCCGTCCCAGGTCGCGTTGTCGGGCACGCGGTTCAGCACGCGCGGCGCCGCTGCGACGATCGCTTCGATGCTTGCATCGGCGCGCGACACCGATACCGGGATACCGCGCGGATCGTGGGTGAACTTCGAGATCAGTTCCCAGTTGACCGTCTCGTTGCGTGCCTTCAGTTCCTTCTGGATGCGATTCGCGAGCGAGCGCGACAGCAGCCGCTTCTGCGCGTTCTTCCAGTTGCGCGGATCGTCTTCGAGCACATCGAAGGCCTGCATGAACAGCTGCCCTTCGTGCCAGCCGAACACGAACGGCTGGTTGACGACGGTGACCTTTTCGCCGGTCTGCACGTATTCGTAGATCATCTCGACGTCTTCCGGATACATCCGGATGCAGCCGTGGCTCGAGCGCAGTCCGACGCCGTAGGGCTTGTTGGTGCCGTGGATCAGGTACTGCGGCCAGCCGAGGTACATCGCGCGCGTGCCGAGCGGATTGTCAGGACCCGGCGGCACGACCGCCGGCAGGATCTCGCCGTTCTTCTTGTGCTCGGCGCGCACGCCGGGGCCCGGGCGCCAGGTCGGATCCTTGGCCTTGCGCACGACTCGCGTCGTGCCTTCCGGCGTCGCCCAACCGACCTTGCCGATGCCGATCGGGTGCGTGTAGACCACCTGCTTCTGGCCCGGCTGGCGCTTCGGGAAGTAGTACAGGCGCATCGCGGCCACGTTGATGACGACGCCCTCGCGCGGCGCGTTCGGCAGCAGCTGCTGGGTCGGCACGATGATCTCGCGACCCTCGCCCGGCAGCCATGGATCGACTTTCGGATTCGCGCGGACGATTTCCTCGTAACCGATGTTGAAGCGGCGCGCGATGTCCGACAGCGTGTCTTCCTTGCCCGCCTTCGTGACCTGCACGCTGCCGACCAGGTCGTCCTGTTCGTGATCGATCTCGAACCGATGCATCGCCTGCGGCGGCGGATCCTGTGGCACGACGGGCACCGGCGGCGCAGGCGGCGGCTTCGGCGCCCACGGACCGTCCACCAGTGAACAGCCTGCAAAAACCAGCAGGAGCGGCAGGATCGCGACAGGCGCGATGGAAGTGCGGCGCGGCGTCATGGATAGATTATGGCACCGCGATGGCCGGCTCGCAGCCGTCAGCCGCAGACCTGTTGCCAACTGGCGACAGAGCACCCCGCCAACGCCGCCCGCTCACAGCAGAATGGGCTGGTTCGGCTGCTCGTTGCGGTCGCCGCCGCGCGCCGGGAAATGCAACGCCAGCAGGCGTCCGACGCCGGCGATGCCGGCGACCGCGCCGAGTTCGAAAGCGCCGGCGCGAAACCGGTCTTCCATCTCGCGACAGACGGCATCCCACTCGGATTGCGACACGCGCGCCGCGAGGCCGCGGTCGGCGATGATCTCGACGTCGTGATCCGCCATGCACAGGTAGATCAGTACGCCATTGTTGTCAGCGGTGTCCCACACGCCGAGCTGGCCGAACACTTCGAGCGCGCGCTGACGTGGCGCGAGTCCGGCCCACAGGTCCGGCAACTCGTAAGCGGTTTCGATCGCAAAGCGCAGCTCGCCCGCGTGCCGACTCTCGACCTCATCGATGGCCTGCTCGATCCGCGCCAGCACGGCGGCCGGGAACCGCCGCCGCGTCATCCAGCGGGTCGCAAACAGGTGTCGCAGCCAGCGTCCGATGCTCATTCGGTTTGCCTCACCACCGACCCGATGCGCCGCCGCCGCCGAAGCCGCCACCGCCGCCACGGAATCCACCGCCGCCGAGGCCGCCCCCGCCACCGAAGCCGCCACTGCCGAAACCACCGCCGCCCCAGCCACCGCGGTGCGCGCGGTTCGACCATTTCCCGCCGCCACCGAAGCCGATCAGCAGCGACAGCACCAGCGCCGCGACGCCCGCGATGCCAGCCACCCAAGCCAGGCTCGTGACGGCCCAGGCGATGAATCCCGCGATGCCGCCCGTCGCCAGCGAACCGAGCGCGCGCCCGAAGATGCTGCGCAGCACGGTGCCGCCGAAGATCGCGGCGAAGAACAGCAGCGGCAGCAGCTGTTCGAACTGCGCGCCGCGCCCATCCCAGCCCGGCTCGGGCTCGGGCAGCGGCTCGCCGTCGATGACGCGGATCATCTGGTCGACCCCGGCTGCAACGCCGCCGGCGAAATCGCCGCGGCGGAACTGCGGCGTGATGACATCGTTGATGATGCGGCTCGAGACGAGATCGGTCAGCGCACCCTCGAGCCCGCGACCGACCTCGATGCGCAGCTGCCGATCGTCCTTCGCGACCAGCAACAGCGCACCGTCATCGGGGGCGCTGCGGCCGAGCTTCCAGGCGTCGACGACGCGGATCGAGTACTGCGCGATGTCTTCGGGCTGCGTCGTCGGCACCAGCAGCACCGCGATCTGCGCGCCCTTGCGCGCCTCGAACTCCTCGAGTTTCTGCTCGAGCGCCGTCTGGTCCGCCGCCGTCAGCGTGCCGGTCAGATCGGTGACGCGCGCCTCGAGCGCGGGCACAGGCTGCAGCGCCTGGCTCCATGCCGCGCCGCTCCCGCCCAGCGCGAGCAGCAGCGCCAGCGCGAAAAGGCGCGCGGGCCGGAGCGCGGATGCGCGCGCGGTCATGGCTCGCGCCCGTGCCTCAAGGCGTGGCCGGAGCGCCGAAATCGACGGCGGGTGGCGCCGCGATCGCCGCTTCGTTCTCGACCGTGAAGTTCGGCTTGATCTCGTGCTTGAACAGCATCGCCGTCAGGTTGGTCGGGAACTGGCGCACCGTGCCGTTGTAGGCCTGCACGGTCTCGATGTAGCGGTTGCGCGCCACGGCGATCCGGTTCTCCGTGCCCTCGAGCTGCGCCTGCAGGTCGCGGAAGTTCTGGTCGGACTTGAGATCCGGATAGTTCTCGGTGATCGCGAGCAGGCTCTTGAGCGCCGCCGACAGCTCGCCCTGCGCCGCCTGGAATTTCTGCAGCGCCGCGGGGTCGTTCAGCAGCTCCGGCGTGACCTGGATGGAAGTCGCGCGGGCGCGCGCTTCGGTGACGCCGACCAGCACGCGCTCTTCCTGCGCGGCGTAGCCCTTGACCGTGTTGACCAGGTTCGGGATCAGGTCTGCGCGGCGCTGGTACTGGTTGACGACCTCGGACCAGCCGGCCTTCACGGCCTCGTCCTGGGTCTGCAGCGTGTTGTAACCGCAGCCGGTCAGGCCGAGCGAAGCGATCAGAACGGTGGCAAGCAGGCGAATGCGCATCGAAATTCCTCCATCGGAGCGGCGCCCCTCTGCGGGGACGACCACGGTAAAGACCATCATGGGGGCGATGGGGGCGAAAAAAAACCCCGGACCTTGCGGGCCGGGGTTGGAAGAGCGGACTTTCGATGAAGGGAAGGAAGTCCGCTAGGGGATAGGGGGATGGGGGATAGGGGGATGGGGGAATTCGGGGGCCTCAGTGCAGCCTGGCCCAGTGCAGGATCCGGATCTCGTCGTAGTCGACCTCGAAGTTCTCGGCCAGCAGGCGCCGCAGCTCGCGCTGCGCACCGGTACGGCCTTCGATCGGCAGGTTCAGCTCGACCACGCCGCTCCACTCACTGCTCTGACGCGCTTCTTCCGCGGCAGTCACGAAGTGGGTGAAGTACTTGGTCGTCATGGAGCCAAATCTAGTGGCAAGCGCTCTCCCCGACTGTGTTCGCCGCCACAATTCGCGCGGCTGGCGACGGCATAATTAAGACAAATGACCCGCTACAGACCGCCGACGCGACCGGGCTCGCAGTTCATCACCCCTGCCGGGGCTGCGCGGCTGCGCGCCGAGCTCGATGAGCTGTGGCGCGTGGAGCGGCCGCGCGTGACGCAGGCGGTGTCCGAAGCGGCCGCGCAGGGCGACCGGTCGGAGAACGCGGAGTACACCTACGGCAAGCGGCGCCTGCGCGAGATCGACCGGCGCGTGCGCTTCCTGCGCCAACGCCTCGACGGCATGGTCGTGGTCGACCAGCCGCCCGCCGACCGCCGCCGGGTGTTCTTCGGCGCCTGGGTCACGCTCGAGGACGAAGCCGGCGCGGAGCAACGCCACCGGATCGTCGGACCCGACGAGTTCGATCTGCGCGCCGAGTACATCAGCATGGACGCGCCACTGGCGCGGGCACTGCTGCGCCGCGCACTCGACGATGAAGTCGAAGTCGCGCTGCCGGGCGGCACGCGACGCTACGTGATCACGGCGATCGAATACGAAAACGGCCTCTGAGAGAGGCCGTTTCCGGTGGCTGCGTTGCGCGCCGCGTCAGAAGACGCGCACGTTCTTGAACTGCCACGGATCGCTCTTGTCGATGTCCTCGGGGAACAGTCGCTCGCGATCGGTCAGCGGCGTCCAGTCGGTGTACGCGCCGACCACCGGACCAAGGTAGGGCATGCAGATCTCGAGGCAGCGCTTCCAGTCCATTTCATCGGGCTCGGTGAGGCCGCGGTTCGGGTTCTCCATGGCCCAGATCACGCCCGACAGCGCCGCGATCGTCACCTGCAGGCTGGTCGCGCTGTTGAACGGCGCGAGCTTGCGAGCTTCTTCGATGCCGAGCTGCGAGCCATACCAGTAGGCATTCTTGCGGTGGCCTGCGAGCAGCACGCCGAGTTCGTCGATGCCGCCCGGGGAGATCTCGTCGAGCATGATGCGCTTGGAATCCTGCAGCACGTAGTTGCGGCCGCAGAACTCGTGCAGCGACAGGACCGCGTCGTCGCAGGGGTGGTAGGCGTAATGCACGGTCGGCCGGTACACCACCTGCGATTGCTCGGTGACGCTGAGGTAGTCGGCGATCGAGATCGATTCGCCGTGCGTGATCGCCCAGCCGTAGATGTGGCCGGCCTTCGGCGTCCAGGTGCGCACGCGGGTCGCGCAGCCCGGTTGCGTCAGGTAGATCGCGGCCTGCGAGCCTGTCTCGTGGCGCCGACCGTCGCGCGGGAAGTTGCGCTCGTGCGTGCCCCAGCCCATCTCGGAGGGCTGGCAGCCCTCGCTGACGAAGCCGTCGACAGACCAGGTGTTGACGAACTCGTTGGCCTTCTTGCGCACCGTCGACACCTGGGTGTCGCGCTCGGCGATGTGGATCGTCTTGATGCCGAGACCGCGCGCGAGCTGGCCCCAGTCCTCGCGCGTGGTCGGCTCGCGCTCGAGCGCATGCCCCGTATCGGCCGCGATGTTCAGCATCGCTTTCTTGACGAGGTGCGACACGAGGCCCGGATTCGCGCCATGCGTCAGCACGGCGGTCGGCGCCTTGGCATTGCCGCTGCGCAGCGCCAGCGCTTCCTCGCGCAACGCGTAGTTCGTGCGGCGCGCAGCGGGCACGCCCGGATCAGTGTAGCCACCCGGCCACGGCTCGATGCAGGTGTCGAGGTACATCGCGCCCTTTTCCCAGCAGTACTTGATCAGCGCGATCGAAGACACGTCGACGGACAGGTTCAGCAGGAAATCGCCACGGCCCAGCATCGGGTCGAGCAGGCGACGGAAGTTGTCGCGGGTCAGGGCTTCGCAGACGAACTTGACGCCGTGGTGATCGGCACAGGCGCGGCCGTGGTCGTCGGCCGCGATGATGCTGATGCGCTCCCGGGGAATGCCGATGTGGCGCAGGATCAGCGGCAAGATGCCTTGGCCGATGCTGCCGAAGCCCACCATCAGAATGCGTCCCGGAAAGTCCACGTGCGTCGTGTGTTCGGTCATGATCGTTCTCGTACCCTCGAAAATGTGCCTGCCGCCGGATTGCGGCCAGCGAAAGAGTAGCAACCACGCGCCGCAGTCGCCACCGTGCGCGGGCAGCGACAGACTCCGGCGGTGGCAGGCTCAGGCCGCGTCGCGCCAGTGCGGCGGGAAGGTGCGCTCGTAGCCTGGCAGGGTTTCGATCCGCGCGAGCCAGCGCGCGAGCGCGGGATAGTTGGCCTCGAGCGGCAGGAAGCGCCGCGCGAGATCCGCGGCACCGGGCTTTCCGAGCGCGCGTCGCAGCAGCTGGATCGCAGGAAAAATGACCATGTCGATCGCAGAGTAGTTGTCGCCGACGATCCAGTCGCCCTTCGAGAGACGCATTTCGATGGTGCGGGCCTCGCGCGCGACGACATGCATCGCCTCGGTGATCGCATCGGAGTGCGGGTCGGCGGATCCCGTCAGCAGCCCGCGGCAGATTTTCATCAGCTGCTCTTCGGTATAGGCCTGGAACTCCTCGATGACACGCATGATCACGCCGCCCTCCTCGGGCGAGCGACCGAACAGCGGTGGTTCGGGATACTTCTGGTCGAGGTAATAGAGCACCGCGATCGACTCGAACACGACGTAGTCGCCGTCCTTGAGCACCGGCAGGCGCCCGCGCGGGTTCATCGCCAGCATCTGCGGCGACTGGTGCTCCTGCTTGGAGAACTGCAGCTGGTGGCTGCGATAAGGCAGCTGCTTGTGCTCCAGCGCCAGCAGCACCCGCCAGGAGTAAGGGCTGCCGCTGCCCCAGTAGACGTCGATGGTCATTCCACGATTGTATCGGTAACGCATCACGCGGAGAATTCGCGCCATGACAAGCTGGACCACG
>JBIITU010000100.1:0-9427 GCA_044340335.1 Steroidobacteraceae bacterium | reverse complement strand
TGATGCGTCCTTGCGGTGATACGCAGGTCATTTCAGTGATGACCAACCCTGCTCCTCCGATGGCGCGCGAGCCGTAGTGGACGAGGTGCCAGTCGGAGACGAGACCATCTGTAGCGCTGCATTGGGCCATTGGCGACACGACTACCCGGTTCTCGAGCGTCATCCCGCGAAGCTTGAAAGGCAGGAACATCGGTGCGCGCGCAGTCTCTACTCCCGCCTGCTTCGCCAACTCCGCCTCGACCTGGCGGACATAGCCGGCATCCCGAACCCGCAGGTTCTGATGCCCGATACGCTGGCTGCCGGTCAGAAGACTGTAGGCGAACTGCCAGGGTTCAAGGTGCGTATAGCGCGCGACGTTCTCGAACCATTCCATCCTGTTGCGCGCGGCACTCTGCAGCTTGAGTGCCTCGAGCGATCGCTCGTCGTGGTAGTTCTGGAGCCCGGCCTGCAGGTCCGTCGCGCCAGCCACATGCTTGACCAGCGACACGGCATCTTCCATGGCGAGCTTGGTGCCCGAACCGATGCCGAAATGCGCCGTGTGCGCCGCATCGCCGATCAGCACGATGTTGCGGTGATGCCACCGTTCGCACAGCACACGGTTGAAATTGAGCCACGCGGAGCCGCGAAGGTGACGGGCATTGCTCATCAGCGAATGGCCATCGAGGTACCGGCTGAAAAGTCGCTGACAGAACTCGATGGACTGATCCGTGCTGTAGCCGTCGAGGCCGTGCGCCTTCCAGGTCTCCTCGCGTGTCTCCACGATCACGGTGGAGAGCGTGCTGTTGAACTGATAGGCGTGGATCTGAAACCAGCCGTGCTCGGTCTGCTCGAACGCGAAGGTAAACGCGGGAAACTTCTGTGTAGTGCCGAGCCAGATGAACCGGCACTTCCGGACATCGATGTCGGGACGGAAAACGTCGGCATACCGGGCCCGGGTCCTGATGTTGACGCCGTCCGCTGCGACGATCAGATCCGCCCCGGCGTAGGACTCTTCGCTCTGCACCTCTGTCTCGAACGTCTGCAGAACGCCGAGATCCGCCGCCCGTCGCTGCAGGATGTTCAGCAGCGTCTTGCGTTCGATGCCACAGAACCCGTGTCCGCCGGAACGCAGCGTCTCGCCGCGGAAATGCACCGCGATATCATCCCAGTGGTAGAAGCTCGCCGTGATGGCGTCGTGGGACTCTCGATCGATCTCCCGGAACCCTTCCATGGTCTTGTCCGAGAACACCACGCCCCAGCCGAAGGTGTCGTCCGGGCGATTGCGCTCGATAACTTCGACCCTTGCCTCTGGCAACGCTCGCTTGAAGAGAATTGCCGAATAGAGACCGGCGGGGCCGCCGCCGAGGCACACAATCCGCTTCATGACCGCTCCCGACGCTCGCAGTCGTTTTTTATAGATCTAAATAGTTTAGATGTCAACTGATTGGCAAGGAACGCGGGCATTGCGTTCCCGCAATGGGACTGGGCCCTCAATTCGCCCGACTGGAGGCAAGTAGTCGGAGCGGCAGTGAACCGGGGTCCTCCGTCTGACGCCGCATCCGACGACAGACTGGCCACGCTCGTCGCACTGGGGCGGCCCACCGACACTCACGATGCAGATCAACAGGCCTTCCCACGGCTTGAGCGGGTTGCGAGCACGGTACTACTCAGTGAGATGCAAGAGCCACTGCCGCCACAGCGCCCACGCCGTGGATTGCGGTTCTTTGAGCGGCCCTCAGCCGGCCAGGGCGAGCGCCAACTTCTGACCGCTATCGTCCGCCAGCGCCAACGCTCGCAGGCGCGACAGCTCCGATGAGGCGTCCGGGTGGCCGACCAGACGTTCCGCAGCGTGACTGAGACGCTCGTAGTTGCGCAGTCCGCGCTCATGCGTATCGCCATAACCTCGGACTAGCTTCTGACATTCGGCCAATTCGACCGCAAGCAGATAGTCGTGCCCGGCCAATCTCTCGACCTGCTCGAGCCATCGCGCGAACCGCATAGATTCCTCGCGGAACCGCAGCGTGCCGCGGCGCCAGCGGCGCATTCCACTGATCACGCGGAGCAGCGCATAGCCGCTGATGGTGCTGGTATGGATCTCACGCCCTTCGGTCAACGCGCCGAGCCAACGGACTGCGGTGGGCGACGCGAGCAACCGGCGACCGAGATTCGCAGGCAGCGTGCCGCAGATTTCCTCGACCCGTGGCTTCATGAACTCCGTCACGCTGACGAGCTGCCCTGCTTTCGCCCGGGCGCTAGCACGTACTCGGCGTTGCCGGTCCGCGCGCGTCTTGAGATCTGCAACGCGGATGGTGTCCTCGAACGACATCCACAATGCCAAACCTCTGGCCACGGCGAGCGTCAGGCGGGCACCGTCATCGGGTCGCCTCGCATCGATGGCGCTGAAGCGGCGCAGCGAGTCCAGATAGGCGCGCACGTGGGCTTCATCCTGATAGTCGAGGAGGCGCGCTGCCGCTGAACCCACGACAGCGCGTGCGGCTGCCGGCAGCTCGGCATCGATGCGAGCTCGCACACTCGGCGGCAGCGCGGACAGCGGAACATCTGCCACGTCAGGACGGATCGCTTGAGCCGGCCCCTCGTCGCCGTGGTTCGCCCCCGCATCGAACGCCGCCAGATTTCGCTCGACTGCGATTCCGCCCGCGCGGATGGCGTCACGGTACGTTTCGCGGGCGAACGGCAGACCGGCCGCGCCTGCGATGGCACCCAGGATCACAGCACTGATCACCGCACTGTGCTGCTCCGCGATCGCCGCCATGTCCATCGCCACGAAGCGCCGCGCCTGTTGCGCAGCTTCGGCGAGAATCCGTTCACTGCTGGCTCGCGCGTCGCCAGGGTGAGTCTTTTCGCTGATCGTGTACGCGCGGTGCGTCGAGGCGATAAGCGTCGTGCGGCCGGGTGTCACGAGACCGCGCTGCATGACCCGCCCCGCTTCGACGAGTTCAGATGCCACCACAATGTCGACATCGCCCGGACTCGGCATCAAGGCCATGATGGGACGCCGTCCGTCCTCCGGCAGTGCGGACTCGGGAAAGAACTCGAAGTAGTAGATCGTAGCCCCGGTCCGCTGCGCGACGCCGGGTACGGAAGTCGCCTGCACCAGATAGCCCGAGCGCCGAGCGACGTCAGTCAGCCAGTTCGAAACGACGCCGCCACCCTGGCCACCGAGCGCTGCGAGCGTCAGCGAGATCGGTCGGACGCCGCTCATGCGGCCTCCTCGAACGAGCGACCACCCATCCAGCCGATCACCCGTCGACGCAGCGCATCGAGCCAGCGTTCACGGCGGCTGGGGTTCGAGACGACGTCCAGCCGATAGAAGGACGGGCACAGGACCGCCGCGTGAGCCACCTCCCCGCAGACACCGCAGCCGACGCAGCTGTTGTCCACATGGGCGATCGGCTCCGGTCGCAGCGGGTTCGTAGAGGGCTTGAGGGTGAGCGAAGGGCATCCCGACAGACGGATGCAGGAGTGATCGCCGGTACATAGATCGTCATCGATGCCGAAGCGCTGCGTGACCACACGCTGCCCCGCGGCGGCCCGACGGCGCATCTCGGGCGCAACACGTCGCTGCCGATTCAACTGGCACTCGCCCTCCGCGATGATCACCTTGGGACCCCGGAACGGCGTGCGCATCGCTTCTCGCAGCACCTTCAGCGTCTGCTTCATGTCATAGGTGTGAATGCGCCGCACCCATTCGACGCCGACGCCGCGGACCGCCTTCTCGATCGGGTGCCGCGCCTCCCGACCCTGCATCTCGGCCTGGGACGAGGGAATGTACTGACCGCCCGTGGCGGCGGAGTAGCCGTTGTCGACGATGATCGTCACACCATCATGGCGGTTGAACACCGAATTGCCGATACCGCTGGTGAGGCCGTTGTGCCAGAAGCCGCCATCTCCCATCAGCGAGATCGCGCGCCGGTCCGACACGTTGCTGAGTGCCGCCGCACCGGCCGCACCGAGGCCATAGCCCATGATGCTGGCGCCCATGTCGAACGGCGGCAGTGTCGAGAACGAGTGGCAACCGATGTCCGCACTGACGTGCAGCGGTCCCAGTTCGCGCTGCAGCAATTTCATCGAAGCAAACAGTGGCCTCTCCGGACAGCCCGTGCACAGACCGGATGGCCTTGGCGGTACGTCGGCCGCCAGCATGGTGGCGAGGCGCCCCTTCGCCACCAGCGGCGATTCCTGACCCGGCGCTACGGGCGCCAGCAGCGTCGGAGCCGGCAGCAACTGCGGAGCGTGCTGCTGCAGGAATCGAGTCAGCCCCTCGATCATCACCGCGGCCGTGTACTCGCCCGCCGCCGGGAAAGGCCCCTTGCCCACGACTTGAGTCACGCTTCTTGCGCTCGCGAGCAGATGACTCAAGGCCTGCTCCAGGAACTCTGGCTGCCCTTCTTCAACGACGAGCACCGCCTGCTTGCCTTCCGCGAAGCGCTGGACTTCGTCCGGGACGAGCGGATAGGTGACGTTCAGCACGTAGATCGGGATCTTCGATTCTCCGAACACATCGGCAAGCCCCAGCCGCTCGAGCCCCCGCAGCAGCGAATTGAACAAGCCGCCCTGGACGACGAGACCGATGTGATCGACGGACCCCGCGCGGAACTCGTTCAGTTGCCGCTCGGCGATGAATCGGACCGCTGCCGGCCAACGCTGCGAGATCTTCTGCTGCTCCTGGGCATAGGTGGAAGGCGGCAGGATGATCTTGTCGTAGGTTCGGACGGGTGAGACGAGCGCATCGCGCACCGTGAACTTCGGTCGCTGGTTGTCCCTCGCGACGAAGCTGCCGTACATGTGGCAGGTCCGGATCCGCATCATCAGCATGACGGGCGTATTGCTGGCTTCGGACAGCTCGAAGCCCTCTTCCACCATTCGGACGATCGTTGGCTGGTCCGGACGAGGGTCGAGAAGCCACATCTGCGACTTCATCGCGAATGCATGCGTTCGCTCCTGCATGATGCTGGCGCCCTCGCCGTAGTCCTCACCCAGCACGATCATCGCTCCGCCGATCACCCCGGCCGACGCGAGATTGGAAAGCGCGTCCGACGCGACATTCGTCCCTACCGTGGACTTCCAGGTGACGGCGCCGCGGATCGGATAGTTGATCGACGTCGCGAGCATGGCAGCGGCGGTGGCTTCGCTGGCACTCGACTCGAACACGACGCCAAGCTCTGCCAGCGTCTCGTGCGCATCCGCGAGCACATCCATCAGATGTGAAACCGGCGCACCTTGATAACCGCCGACATACCCGACGCCTGCCTGTAGCAGCGCCTTGGTGACGGCCAATATCGTTTCGCCCTCGAAGCGATCACCTGCCGAGAGCTTCAGCGACTCGACTTCCTCCGCAAAAGAACGCTCAGCCACAGGTCACCCCGAAAGAATACCGCTTTCACGGATTTAGTAGATTAATCACGTGAATTGTCAACTTTCTAGGTATCCGTGATCTCGTTGATTGCCTCACCATCCGCGCTGGACGATACTTGCGATACCGGATAGGCAGGCACTGACCATGGCTGGAACGACCGACTCGAAGACGCTTGCAGACCCGAGTTCACCCAAGTTCCGGGTCGAGCACTCCCCGTTCTTTCTGATGAACCGGACGATCTCCACGTACGCGTTACGGATGGAGCAAGCTCTGCGTCGAGTCGGGGCGGACATCCCGCGCTGGCGTGTCCTCGTGCTCGCCAGCGAGCGTGGCCCTATCAGCGTCAGTGCGATTGCGGATCTCGCGGTGATTCGACTTTCAACGGCAACCAAAGTGATCCAGCGTCTCGAGCGCGACAGCCTCGTTACACTACAGCGCAGCAAGCGGGACGCACGCGTCACGGAAGTTCGAATCACGGCCGAAGGCCGTGCAGTAACGCGCCTGGTACGCAGCGCTGCCAGCACGATCTATCGCGAGGCCTTTGCGGGAGTTTCCGCTCGAGAAATTCGTTCGTTCAATGCGCTCTTGGCGCGCGTGCTCTCGAACTTGAGTGGCACGCTACCCCAGTCCAGTCGACCGCCACGCTCCAGCGGACGGCGTTCGGCAGACGCGAAAACAACCCCGCCGAGAATCCGAGGAGCTGCTTAGCCTCATCCAGGGGTACAGCGACTCGCGAGCGAGTCATGTCGAGATGCAGCCCAGCATTTCGGCGGCAATCAGATCCCACGCGGGGATGAACGGGTGACAGGCGTGACACAGGCCCAGGCCAAACCAAACTTGCTCCAGAACATCGGGCGGAGGCGAAGTCGCATGTGCCGGTCGCATCGGTAGCAGTGCGTCGGTCGCTTCCCAGTCGGCGTTATCGTCAACGACAAAATGGAAGTAGTCTCGCGCCCCTGTCCCGGTCGGACATCATCCGAGCTGATGTGGAGTTTCCGTACGTCACAACGGCGCTTCGTGCGCTCTTGATGCCGACGGTCCGCAACCACAGGAATCGGCGCCTTCATTCCGATAGGACGGACCCGTTTGACAAGAGGATAGACAGCGTTACCGCACGCCAATTGGTGGGAGCACAGCTTGCGTCAAGGGTGGGCAAGACTGGGTAACAAAAAGGGGTAACTCAGCCAGACCGAAAGATTTAGTTCTTTCGAATCAATAGCTTGGAGGGAGAATTCGAGCCCTCTCCCGGGCACCATTAAAAACAAGAACTTACGAGATTTATCTCGATTAGTTTCTGACTAAACGTCGCTCTTTCTGGCGGCGACTTCCAGACTCTCTATATAGGGTCCCGGAAGCGCCGATCAAGGTCGACGGGGCGAAGGATATCGGGTTTCCCGCCAGGTCAGGCGAATGGATTAGCCGTCTCAGGGGTCGCGGACCAACCTGAACCCGATGTGGTTTCCACTGCTGCCCGGCTCACCCTTGCCGCGCGCGCCAGGTCTATACCGAGCGCAGTAGTCGTCAGTGCAGAGAAATGATCCGCCTTTCTGCACACGCTTCGCGACGCCGGGTTCGTCAGGGTCGAAACTGCTGTCGGGGCCGCGCGGATCCGCATTGACTCGCGCATGCGCTACCAGCTGCGCGTAGTAGTCCGGTCGATACCAGTCCGCAACCCACTCCCAGACGTTGCCTGCCACGCCAAACACGCCATGACCATTCGGGGCGAACGCTCTCACGGGCGACGTCGCGACGTAGCCGTCAGCGCCGCTATTTCCGTCGGGGAACCGGCCTTGGAAGGTGTTGGCCATGAACCTCCCTTGCGTCCGAAACTCATTGCCCCAGACAAACTCCTTGGCATCGAGTCCACCACGCGCGGCGTACTCCCACTCGGCTTCGCTGGGCAGACGTTTGCCGGCCCACGCCGCGTAGGCGAGCGCGTCGTCGTATGCGATATGCACCACCGGATGATCGGCACGCCCCGCGATCGAACTTCCCGGACCTTCAGGGGCGCGCCAGGATGCTCCGGGCACGTAGCGCCACCAACGCGTCGGGTCGGTCAATGCGACGGAACGACGCGGATCCTGGAACACAGCTGAACCCGGTACGAGCAGTTCACGGGGGACGCCCGGAAACAAACGCGGGTCTGGTGGCCGCTCGGCCAGGGTTCGATAGCCCGTGGCCGTCACGAAGCGTTCGAAGTCGGCGTTCGTCACCTCGGTAGCATCGATCCAGAACGACTTCACACGTACGCGATGCGTCGGCTGCGCGTCGGCGAACATCGGGTCGGATGACCCCATCGTGAACTCGCCGCCGCGGATGAAAACCATACCGGGCGCGGGCCTCGCGCCGTCGGTGCTGCCCGCCGTCGCTGGCGGTCTTGCGTACGCAGAGCCGGCCACACCGATCAGAACGACGACGGCCACGAGCACTGTGGATCTCATCATCCAATCGTACCACGAGCACAACAGCGCAGCGCACTCAGTCGGAGGGAGACGCGACTGCCGAGGGCGCCGACCGAGCCTCGAGCATCCGCCGCGCGTGACGGACGCCCACGTCGACGCCGAGGAACACCGGCGCGAGATCAGGCGTGACCTGCAATGCACTCTGCTGCGCCTCGACCATCACGACGTCCTCGTCGATGATGCGGCGCAGTTGGGCCGAAAGCGTATGGGTCAGTTCCTCGTCGGCCACCTCCCAGTTCCGCACGTAGCTGAAGAAATAGTGGCAAGTCGTGGACGTCGCCGGGGTCAACACATTGATGAAATAGCCACCGCGCCCCGCGTTGGCTTCGGGCCAGCATGTCACGCTGCCTTCGCGCGCGATCCGGCCTTCGTTGACCACGATGCCAGGCAGCATGAATCGCGTGTGTTGCCACCGCACGCAGGGCTCATCAGACCCGAAGATCCGCCTGTAGAAAGGCGATGGATGGTAGTTCGGTATCCAGCGTCGCAGTTCCAGGGTGTCGTCATCGACATGCACCTGCGGCGCGACTTCGAGCAGATCCGGATCTGCAAGCGAGCCCTTGTGCACGAACGCAAGGTGCGAGGCATCCATCAGATTGTCGACGAGCAGACGGAAATCGCAGGCCACTGAACGATCGCCAATTGATCGCGCAAGTGTCGCGTCCTCGTGCCAGGGTAGTGACGGTAATCTTTGGCGATTCGCGGGTTCATCGCCGATCCAGACCCACGTATAGCCATCGTGGTCGCAGGCTTCAAATCGACGCACGCCCGCACCGCGTGGCACGCGGGTCACCCCCGGAATCCGCACGCACGCGCCATCGTGACCGAATTCGACGCCGTGGTAGCCACAGCGTATGCCTCGCTCCGTTAGCTCGCCTAGCGACAGCGGAACGAGGCGGTGCCAGCAACGATCCAGCAGTGCGACGGGCCGACCATCTGGGTTGCGATACAACACCAGAGGTTCACCACATATCGTTCGCACGAGCATGTGCGCCGCACTCACCTGCGACTCAAAGCCCGCGACGTACCACTGATTCCGCGGCCACGGTGCCGTGTTTGCGCTCATGGCGCGCTCGATTCCTTCCCGTCGAGACCGTCGGCTGTCGTGCGCGACCACTCGAAGGCTGACTCGTACTCTTCGTCGAAATATGCTCGCACGCGGTCGCGATCCGACGGATGCGTGAAGGCAATGCTGCGATTCTGTCGGATTGCCTCCACGACGAAGCGACCTGCCCGCTCCGGCGGCATTCCGCTGCGTGCCATCTCGCTCTTGAAAGCATCTGCCCCATCGCGCAAATACGCGCCGCCAAATCGCGTCGGCCGGAGTCGACTCGACTCGGGCAACGCCGACTGGACGAGCCCCGGGCAGACGACCGTGACCCCGATGCCGGCGGGACGCAGGTCGTTGCGTAGCGCCTGCGAGAATCCGATCACGGCAGCTTTGGACGCGCAGTACGGTGCGTGGTGGAGGTGCGGTTCAGGCAGCACGCCATCGATGGATGCCACGTTGACGACGTGTCCGGGCCTGCCGCTGGCACGCATCGTCGGCACGAACGCGAGCACGCCATTGATCACGCCCATGACATTGACGCCCATGACCCAGTCGTAG
>JBIITU010000272.1:0-4894 GCA_044340335.1 Steroidobacteraceae bacterium | reverse complement strand
CGCCAAGCTGCGGAATGGTCTGGTGGCTTTCATCGACGATCAGCAGCGCGTCGTCGGGCAGGTAGTCGTAGAGGCACGGCGGCGCTTCACCGGCTGCGCGCCCCGACAGATAGCGCGAGTAGTTCTCGATGCCGGCGCAATAGCCGACCTCTTTCATCATTTCCATGTCGAACATCGTGCGCTGCTCGAGGCGCTGCGCCTCGACCAGCTTGTCGGCATCGCGCAGCTGCTTGACCCGCTCGCGCAGTTCCTCGCGGATCAGGTCGATGGCCTGGATCAGGCGCTCTTTCGGAGTCACATAGTGGCTGCCCGGATACACGGTGTAGCGCGGCAGGCGCCGCGTGACCTCGCCGGTCAGCGGGTCGAACAACGCAATCGAGTCGATGGCTTCATCGAACAGCTCGATGCGCACGGCCTCGCGCTCGCTTTCGGCCGGGAAGATGTCGATGACATCGCCGCGCACGCGATACGTGCCCTGCGTCAGGTCGAGTTCATTGCGCGTGTACTGCATGTCGGCGAGACGCCGCAGCAGCCGGCGCTGGTCCATGCGGTCGCCGCGCACCAGGTGCAGCACCATCGCGAGATACGCTTCCGGGTCGCCGAGGCCGTAGATCGAAGAAACCGTGGCTACGATGATCGCATCGCGCCGCTCCAGCAGCGTCTTGGTCGCCGACAGCCGCATCTGCTCGATGTGCTCGTTGATCGAGGCATCTTTCTCGATGAAGGTGTCGCTCGACGGCACATAGGCTTCGGGCTGGTAGTAGTCGTAATAGGAAACGAAATACTCCACGGCGTTGTCCGGGAAGAAATCCTTGAACTCGCCGTACAGCTGCGCCGCCAGTGTCTTGTTGTGCGCAATCACCAGCGTCGGTCGCTGCACCTGCTGGATCACGTTGGCAATCGTGTAGGTCTTGCCGGAACCCGTGACGCCGAGCAGGGTCTGATGTGCCAGCCCGCTGGTGAGTCCTTCCACCAGCGCGGCGATCGCCGCGGGCTGATCGCCGGCGGGCTCGTAAGACGACTTCAGCGTGAACGGAATCGGATCCATGATGCAGTCCTCGGACACGGCGCGCGTCCGGCAGCGCCGATCGACTACTATACGCGCCGTGAACATCCCAGTCGCCCGGCGCATTCAGCGCGTCAAACCCTCGCCCACCATCGCCATGACGGCCCGCGCCGCGCAGCTGCGCGCCGAAGGCAAGGACGTCATCAGCCTGTCGGCCGGCGAGCCCGATTTCGACACACCGGCGCACATCGCCGCAGCCGGCGTCGCCGCCATCCAGGGCGGCCACACGCGCTATACCGACGTCGGCGGCACGCCGGAACTCAAGGACGCGATCAGCGCCAAGTTCGAGCGCGACAATGGCCTCACGTACGCGCGCAACCAGATCCTCGTTTCGAGCGGCGCCAAGCAGACGATCTACAACCTCTGCATGGCGGTGCTGGATCCGGGCGACGAGGCGATCATTCCGTCACCGTACTGGGTGTCGTATCCGGACATGGTCATGCTCGCCGATGGCCTGCCGGTCACCCCGGATGCCACGCCCGCTCAGGGCTACAAGATCACGCCGCGGCAACTCGAAGCTTCCATCACGCCCAAGACCCGCCTGCTGCTGCTCAACACGCCCTGCAACCCCACTGGCGCTGCGTACACACGCGCGGAACTGCGCGCGCTCGGCGAGGTGTTGTTGCAGCACCCGCGCATCGTCATCGGCACCGATGACATGTACGAGAAGATCTACTGGGGCGCCGAGCCGTTCTGCTCGCTCGTCACCGCCGTGCCCGAACTGTACGGACGCACCGTGACCATCAATGGCTGCTCCAAGGCCTATGCCATGACCGGCTGGCGCATCGGCTATTGCGGCGGACCGCGCGAGATCATCACCGCGATGGCCACCGTGCAGGGGCAGTCGACCTCCAATGCATCGAGCATCAGCCAGAAAGCCGCCGTGGCAGCGCTGAATGGCGACCAGGACTGCGTCACGAAAATGAACGAGGCGTTCCGCGAACGGCACGACCTGGTAGTGGCCGGCCTGAACTCATTGCCCGGCATCAGCTGCCTGCCCGGTGCCGGCACGTTCTATGCGTTCGCGGACGTGCGCGGCGCGATGGCTGCGCTCGGCCTCAAGGATGACCAGGCCTTCGCCGATCTGCTGCTCGACCAGGGCGGCGTCGCCGTCGTGCCCGGCTCGGGGTTCGGTGCACCCGGACATATGCGGATTTCGTTCGCGACGTCGCGCAAGCTGCTCGAACAGGCGCTGGTCCGGATCGACCGCGTTTTGCGCGCCGGAGGCGCGTGACGGGATTGCTTGACGCGAGGGGGGCATTTCCTCAGAATCCCGCCCCGCTTTCCCTCCCGTTCCCCGGTAGCTCAGTCGGTAGAGCGTCGGACTGTTAATCCGCAGGTCCCTGGTTCGAGTCCAGGCCGGGGAGCCACTAAACTGGCCATTTGGCGGCCCAGTTTGGTCGGTAGCGGCGAGTTTCCCCGGTACTGCTAGAACCCCCTGCCTCCGTGTAGGTGCCTTGTAGGTTTTTCCCGTTCATCCGGGCCTATGAGGGCGACACAATGAGGCATCCGAACTTCACCGCTGAACGCGTTGCGGCCTTGCGCTGTGACGCTGCCACACACCAGCGAATCTATTGGGACGGCAAGTGCCCCGGCTTGGGGCTACGTGTCACGCCGTCCGGCGCACGGTCCTACATCTTTGAGGCGAGGCTCCACCAGCGAACCCTTCGGCTTACCCTTGGGGATGCCCGGACATGGACGCTGGAGCAGGCCCGCGAGGAAGCGTGCCGGCTGAAACTCCAGACCGACCAAGGCCGCGACCCGCGAGCGGAACTGGCAGCGAGCGACGCGGCAGCGCTGGCCGAACAGGTCGCGCAGTCGAAGCGCTCGATACTCGCCAGCGACGCGTGGGCGGCCTACGTGACCCACCCTGCCCATCGCTGGGGCGAGCGGCATCGCGCCGACCATGTCGCACTGGCGCGCCCGGCCGGCCAAGCCAAAGCCCGTGTGAAGGGAACGCGCAAAGCTGGCATCTTGCGACCGCTGCTGGAACAACCGCTGGCCGCCATCACTGCGGCCACCATCGAGCACTGGCTGCAATCGGAGCAGCAGACGCGCCCGAGCAAGGCGCGGCATGGGTTCGTACTGTTTCGTGCGTTCTGGCGCTGGTGCGCTTCGCGCCCGGAGTATGCGGGCTTAGTGGACGTTTCCGCCGTCGAAAGCAAAGATGTACGCCGACAGGTGCCGCGTGCCCGCACACGACGCCATGACGTAATGGAACGCTCCCACCTGCCCGCGTGGTTCAAGTCGGTCCGCGCCCTGCCCAATCGTGTGGTGAGCGCTTACCTGCAAGCGCTGCTGCTGACAGGAGCGCGACGCGAGGAAATGGCTGCCCTTCGCTGGGCTGACGTGGACTTCGCTTGGAACAATCTCTGGATAAAGGACAAGGTGCACGCCGAAGGCCGCAAGGTGCCTCTATCGCCTTACCTGCGCTCGCTGCTGTTGGAACTCCCGCGACGGAACCAATGGGTATTCAGCAGCACCGCCGCAGCCGATGGACGGCTCAATGAGCCGCGCATTCCGCACAACCGCGCACTGTCGGCCGCCGGCCTGCCCCATGTCACGTTGCACGGGCTGCGCCGCACGTTTGCCAGTCTCGCTGAGTGGGTCGAAATGCCGCGTGGCGTGGTCGCGCAACTCATGGGACATGCGCCCAACGCCACCGCTGAAAAGCACTACATCAATCGCCCGCTTGAACTGCTGGCGGTCTGGCATGGCAAATACGAGGCGTGGATTCTGGGGCAGGCGGGCGTGCCGGCGCACGCAGTCAGCGCGACCGTCTCGCCAATCCACCATGCGCCGCTGCGACTGGTAGGCTAAAGAAAACGCCAGACTAGGACGGCCATCCGAAAAGCGGGACACCTTCGCCCGCCTGTCTGGTGCTTCATCGAAGGGCACGGGAAGGCGTGCGATGACAAAGCCAACTGTGATTTGGCCGGAAGAATTGCCGAACGTCCCCGCGCGGCACGTGCCTCGGCTTATCGCCAATAGGTTGTTCCCTTCCTACGCGCCCGGCAGATTTCCTAGATTGCATGCGGCTGCGATGGTCAATCACACCAAGCAGTTGAGCGAGCTTTTGGCAACGGGTCAGGTCACCTATCGCAACGTCGACGGCACGCGTCGTGCGTTCAAGGCGTTAGACGACGACGCCGGGCACATCTCGTGGGAAGACTTTTCGCGCTACGCTCAGGACGCTGGGGTCGGGGCGTTGCTCGTTCCAGGAACCGCGCCTAAGTCACCGGAACCCGAACAAAAGCGCCGCGCATTGCTAGTGAGTGAGCAAAATCAGCAGAGAGTGCTGAGCGCATTGCGGCGCGAGTACGCAAACGTAATGGCGTTGCCGCCTCGGAAAGCCAACGGTCATGCAGGCATTCAGAAGCGGTTGCGCGAACTCCTTGGTGACAAGCTGTCGAGACGAAAAATTGACCACGCGTTTGCGGCGCTCCTTGTAAACGGGCAAGCCGCGTACAAGAAGTGAAGCCAGAACACCCAACCGCACCAAAACTCGGTACGGTTTCGGCTTGCCGGTGAGGTTAGGTGTCGAGGTGCAATCAATCGCCATGTGCTGACCGGCAAATCGTTGTCGGGGCACACAACCCCACAGGAGGGCATGGCGATGCACGACGAAACGAAACTACCCCCGGCGCTTGCCGCGATAGCCGATGGACGAGACCACGTAAGGACGGCAGAACTGGCGCAGGTCACAACCTATGACCGCCAGACCATCAGGAAGAACGTAAGCCAGACCGGCGAATGCTTCGGCATTCGACCAGTCAAGGTTGGAAAATTCCTGTTGTGGCCCGTGCAGCGAATCGCTGCGCTGTTGAA
>JBIITU010000099.1:0-9472 GCA_044340335.1 Steroidobacteraceae bacterium | reverse complement strand
GCGCTTGTACTCAGGGCTGTAATGCTTGCGCTTCGACATGGACACTCCTTCGGCTCAGTATGAGCCTTCATGAAAGTGTCCGCAGAATCAGGGTAGAACCCCGCCCCGGATGCATCTGACGAGATTTCATGGGGTGTTCGCGCCGCACAGCAAACTCAGAGCTGCGGTGACACCGGCGCATCGGGGTGTGGGCAGCCAAGGGCAGGGTGATCAGGCCACCGACAAACCCATGACCCCGCGCCATGTGGCCATGTGCTGGGCGCAGCGTCTGAAGCGCGTCTTTGGGATTGAGATCAACACCTGCACGCGCTGCGGCGGCCCGCTCAAGGTGATCGCCAGCATCGAAGAGCCGGAAGTGATTGCGAGGATTCTGGCGCACCTGCAGAAGACGGCCCCGGATCCGCAGCAAGCCGAGCTGCCCCTCGGGGCGCGAGCGCCGCCGACTCAGGCACTGCTGATCTGACCGCAAGGGGAAGATTCCTCCGCACCTGTCGCAGCAACCTGCGGCCGGCTCTATCAGTTCGTGTCGGAACGGGCTGTGAAGCGGAGGGTGGGGGGATTCCGGCAGGGTGGTGGTGTCGGGCAGATCGGGAGCCGGGAATCTGGCACTGGTGGGCAGCGCCGGAAGGCCGCCGGAGGGCCCGGAAGGCACTCAGGCGGCCCTCCTCGAGCAAACAGCGCCAAGGCAAGGCCCAAGGCAGGGCGTTTGAAAGTACGATCCGCAACGCGACCGTTTTTTCATGGCCATGCTCGCCCCACTCGGCATCGAAAAGGGCAAGCCCTTCAAGCCTGATGCGCGTCAGAAGAAGCTGCTGGAGGAAGCGACCTTCGTCGGCGAGTACATGGCGATGGCGATCAGCTTCGACAAGCGCATCGAAGGCTCCCGCTACCGCCCGGATGCGAACTGGCAATACGTCATCATGTTTCACCCGAGCCAGGAGGCGGAGTTTTACAGCCAGCTTGATGAGCGCACCGATTACTTTTATGAAGCGGTGACGACGACCATGGACATGGTCAGCAAAACGCCGGGCGTCGGTCAGGCGTATCTGGGTTCCTATGAACTGGCGGCCGACGGCAGCCGCTTTGACGGCGGAAAGAACTATCGCCTGCGCGTGCCGCCGAATGCGCCTGCCAAACAGTTCTGGTCGGTCACGCTCTACGACGTGGACACCCGCAGCTTCATCGTCACCAATGAAGGCATTCCCGACCGCTCCTCACGAATGGACTTGCGCAAGAATGCGGATGGCTCCGTGGACATCTACATGGGACCGACGGCACCGCAGGGATTCGAGAGCAACTGGATCCCGACGGCACCGGGCCGCGGCTGGTTCACTCTGTTCCGGCTCTACGCGCCGACCGAAGCCTACTTCGACAAGAGTTGGCCTCTGCCAAGCATCGAACTGATGCACTAAGACCATGCTTCCAGCAACACTAGAGAACGCTGGCATCTCCACACGTGCGTGCAGTGCCGGTGAGTGATTGATCTCGGGCTGGTCAGGGCGATTCAGGTGGTTTCCCATCGTCCACAGGAGTTGCGGAGACGGACTCTCTGGGCGTCTGCTTCTCGCAGGTCCGACGGACCGCTCCGGGTCGAGAGCGGCCCTACGGGTTAACGCTCAATTGCAGGATCGGACGGCTTGGCGCAAATGCACTAAGTGACTGAAACTAAAACTATTCTTGATCGGTCCAATGGAATTGCTTGGATAGGTAGCAGGCCCCCGCTACCAATCGAACCGGCTGGCGGCCAGCCAGTCGAGAAAAGGCGCCCTCCAAGGCGCCTTTTTTCTTTTCGAAACCTGTTCGTTGCTCGCCCACCGTAACGACGTCGTTACCGACCACCGCTCCGGCGTGAGGGTGGGGTGTGCCGGCCTCGTCCGCCATGCCATACCTGATATAACCCGCGCCCTATGGTTCAGGGCGGCTCCGATCCGCACGCTACGCGCGTTCGGCGAAGGAGCAGACATGGCTCGCAATCGACGGTGGGTGCTCGCGCGCAGGCCGGAGGGGCTGGTCGCCGCAGGCGATTTCAGGCTCGAGGAAACAGCCGTTCCCGAGCCTGCCCACGGCGAGTTCGTCGTGCGGTTGCACTACCTCAGCCTTGCGCCGGTCATGGCTCAGTACGTGCTCGACGGCGGGACCATTGAGCGGCCCGTGGCGATCGGCGAGACGATGCGCGGCCGCGGCGTGGGGCGCGTCGTTGCATCGCGCCATTCCGGCTTCCCGGAGGGCGCCATCGTGCACGGGCCATTCGGCTGGCAGGAGTACGCCGTATCCGACGGTAGGCGATTGACCTACGTGAGCCGCTACGCAGGTCGCGTCGCGCCGATGTCGACCGCGATCGGCGTGCTGGGCATCACGGGCTACACGGCTTACATCGGCCTCGATCTCGCCACGCCGTGTGCAGGCGACAGGGTGCTGGTCTCCGGTGCCGTCGGTGGGGTTGGCTCCATCGTCGGGCAGATCGCGCGCATCCGCGGATGCACGCCCATCGTGGCGGTCTGCGGCGGAGCAGAGAAGGGGCGGCTGGCCGTCGAGCGCCTGGGCTACGACGCGGCAATCGACTACCGCAGCGGGGACGTCGCCACTCGCCTCGACGAATCCCTGCCGGAGGGGATCGACATCTACTTCGACAACGTCGGCGGAAGGATGCTGGAACTGTCGCTCGACCGATTGCGACAGCGCGCCCGCGTGATCGTCTGTGGCGCGATATCGCAGTACGTGATCGATGGCGTGCCGGCGGGTCCGTCGAACTACTTCAAGCTTGCGTACGCGAATTCCTCGATGCGCGGATTCCAGATCTACGCTTACGCGGATCGCTATGCGGAAGCCGAGGAGGCGCTCGGAACGTGGATCCAGCAGGGGCGTCTCGTGTGGCAAGAGGACTGCCTCGAAGGACTCGAGGTCATGCCGCAGGCGCTGGTCCGGCTGTACACGGGACAGAATATGGGCAAGCAGGTGGTCCGGATCGCCCCCGAGGAGGAGACGGCGTGATCGAGGCGGCGCTGCTCAGGCGCACCACCTTCGTGTGCGTGGACGCCGAGCGACTTGCCGACTTCTACTGCGTCGTATTCGGCTTCACGCGCTACTACGACCAGGCGCTCGCCGTCGATGCCCGATTTCCGCCGACCGGTGCGCCGGACGGTGCGCGGGCGCGCCTGGTCATTCTGAAGGCACGCGATCCGACCGTCGGCATGCTCGGATTCCTGCAATATGAGCAAGCGCTGCCGGGCAGGGTGCCCGCGCAAGCCGATGGCCACGTGCGCCTCGGTGAATCGGTGCTGGTGTTCGGCACGGACGACGTCCACGCGCTCGCCGCGCGAGCCCAGCGCGCGGGCGCGACGATCGCGACGCCGCCCAGCGATTGGGAGGTGCCGTCGCGTGACGGGGGCGGCGTCACCCGTCTCAGGACACTTTGCTTTTTCGACCCCGAAGGCCACTATTGTGAGGTGAGCCAGCGCGTTTGAGCGGAGTGCGTACATGCTGAGTGCCCGCCAGGTCGACTATTTCGTCGCGGTGGCCCAGGCCGGGAGCCTCAGCAAGGCCGCGCTCGCGCTCGGCGTTTCGCAGCCTGCGCTGACCAAGCAGATCCGCCTTATCGAGGAGCAGTTGCGGCTCCGCGTTTTCGAAAGAACCGGCCGCGGCGTGCGGCTGACGCCCGCCGGCCAGACCGTGCTCGAGTTCGCGGCCTCGATTTCTGAGCAGTTCGAGCGGCTCGAGGAGGCGATCGCGCGGCTGCGGGACACCCCGACCGGCGCGGTGTCGCTGGCCACGACTCCGCTGGTCGCCCACGTGGTCACGAGTCCGGTGGCGCTCGCCGCTCGCGCAACGCTTCCACACGTCCGGTTGAAGGTCATGGAAGGCTTTGGCGCGGGCGTCACGCAGTGGGTCGCCGACGGTCGTGCTGACATCGCGGTGTCGTATATCCCGCTCACCCAAGTGCGGCACCTGATCGACGGTGAGGCGCTGCTGGATGATCAGATGGTGCTGCTCGGCCCCCCTGCGCTGTTCGAGGCGCGCGGGATCGGGCCCCGCCTGCGTTTCGCCGAACTGAAGCGGCTGCCGCTGGTGCTGCCGACCCAGCAGAACGGTCAGCGACGCTGGCTCGACCGGGTTGCGCGGGAACGGGGGTTCGCCTTCTCGCTGCGCCTGGAAATCGATTCGCTCACGGCGCTGCTCGATGCCGTCGTGCTCGGCCACGGCTTCACGATCCTGCCCCAGCTGGCGGTCTCCGCCCACCTGCGACAGGGCTCTCTCTCGTCCGCGGCGATCATCGACCCGGAAGTGCCGGCGCAACTGACGATCTACACTGCACGCGGCCGCAACTCCCCCGCCATGGAGAAGGTCGCCGCACTGGTCAAGAACCAGGCACGCCTGCTCGAAGGCGAGCTGGGAATGGCACCGGCACGTCGGCCGACATAGCCGAACCGCATATCTGTTAGAACCGGGGCCGTCTTTCTCCTGCGACGCGCCTCCCTAAACTAGGGTGAGAGGTTCACGCAGGGGAACGATCATGACGCGGCAATGGGCAGTTCTTGCGGCAGTCACGGCAGCTGCAGCTTCACCGGGTGTGTCGGGACAGGGTGGCAGCGGGTCCGCCGGGCAAGCCGAGGCCGTGCTGGAGGAGGTCATCGTCAGCGCCAGGCTGCGGAACGAGCGGCTCCAGGACGTGCCATTGTCGGTGGCGGCGTTCGACGCGACCGCGATCGAGAGGCAGCGCATCGACAGCCTCGACCGGCTGTCATTTGCCGTGCCTTCGCTGTCGGCGTCCGATCCGTTCGGTCGCAACAATCCGAGCATCTCGCTGCGCGGCATCGGTCTCGCGGGCATCGGTGATGAACTGCCGGTGGGCCTGTTCATCGACGGCGTCTACGTGTCCGGGCGGTCCAGCGCGAACCTGCTCCTCACCGACCTCGAACGCATCGAAGTGGCGCGCGGCCCGCAGTCGGCACTGTATGGGCGGAACACGTTCGCGGGCGCGATCAACTTCGTGACCCGCAAGCCGACCGACGTGGCGGAGGGCTACGCGGAGGTCACGGGCGGCACGAAGAGCCGCTACGAGTTCCGCGGCGGTGCGTCGTTGCCGCTGATCGACGACAGGCTTTACGCGCACGTTGGAGCCATCTGGCGCGACTGGGGCGGTTACTACGACAACCAGAACGCGGCCGGCCCCGACCTGAACCGACAGCGCACCAAGGCGTTCAATGGCGTGCTTCGCTACACGCCGACCGACCGTCTCGAGGCCAGCCTGCGCCTGAATTACTCGAAGGACGACGACTCGACGGCCGCAGCCTTCCTGGTGCCGGCCAACGTCGCGCCGACGCTGTCGAACGGCGGGGCGCTGGGGTTCTTCCGCGGCGACGCGCCGGAGCGCCCCATCGACGGCAGTGTCTGCTGCACGGCCTCGGACGGCGTGCGCGGCTTCGAGCGAGAGACTCGCCGCGCCGCGTTGACGCTCAACTACGACGTGTCCGACGCCTTGCGGATCACGTCGATCTCCGCCTACACGGACGAGAGTCAGCTCTACGACCAGGACGTCGACTATCGCATCGACAAGCTCTTCACGTTCGGTAACGTCATCGATCGCACCGACAAGAGCCAGGAGCTTCGTGCGACGTGGCAGACCGAGCGTGTGACGGCGATCGGCGGCGTGTTCTACTACGAGTTCGACAACCGGTTCGAGAACTACTCATACGCGCAATTCTTCCTGCCGCCCGCGGCGCGAAGCGCCGATCCGCCGCGCACCAACGGGCCCTTCGTTTCGGTGAGCGCGACGCAGGCCGCGGCGGTCTTTGGCTCGCTGGGGCTGAAGTTCGCGGACGGGTGGACCGCCACGATCGACCTTCGCCGAAACCGCGAAGAGAAGACGTTCGATTACTTTCGAGGCGCAGCGCTCGTGGCGGATCCGCGCCGTCGTCGCACGTGGCAGAGCTGGACGCCACGGGCCATCCTCGATTGGAAGCCGACCGAGGACAGCTTGTACTACGTGTCGGCGGCGAAGGGCTTCAAGACGGGTGGCTTCAACGACCAGCCCAACGTCTTCGAGACGGAGCGGATCTACGAGCCTGAGTCCAACTGGACCTACGAGATCGGGACGAAGCAGTCCTTGTTCGACCGCCAGGTCGTCGCGAGCCTGTCCTTGTACTGGGTGGACTGGACGAACCAGCAGGTTGTGTCGGCGTCGGCCCGTGGGGCGGCGAACAACACCTACATCGCGAACGCGGCCCAATCGACGTCGAAGGGGTTCGAATTCGACCTGACCGCGCGGCCGACGCCGCGCTTGACCCTGAACGCCGCGGTTGCCCTATCGGACGCGCAGTTCGACAGCTTCGTCGACCCGGCGCTGGCTGGAATCGATCGCGCCACCGGTACGGTTGCAGCACTGCCCGGCCTTCGGCTGGTGCAGCTGCCGAGTGGCGTTTTCGGCGCCGACGTCTCGGGTAACCGGCTGCCCCGGGCGTCGAAGTGGCAGGCGGCTGCGGGTGCCCAGTACTCGCTGCCCGTCGGCATGCTTGGGGCCGACGAGGCCTATGTGCGCGCCGACTATACCTACCGGTCGACGCAGTTTGCCGAGCCGTCGAACCTGGCCGGCACCGGTCCGCAGAGTCGCGTCAACCTGCGGCTCGGTCTCGAGGGAGAGCGCTACTCCCTCTCGCTGTTCGTGGATAATCTGCTGGACGACGGCGCGCCGCCCGTGATCATCCGATTCAGCGACTTCAACAGTTTCTTTGCGCAGCCGTTCCCGGGCACCCTCAAGCGTGCATTCCAGGTGACCCCGGCTGACGGGCGCACTTACGGGGTGAGCGCAAGGTTCAAGTTTGGTGGACCGTGAGGTGATCGACCGCAGGGCGCTGGTCGTCGGTGTCGCGGCGGCCAGCGTCGCCCCGATCGGCCACGCGGGCGACGACCCGCCCCGCGTCGAGCGGGCGTACGCCCCGTGCCGTTACGGGCAGGTGCACCTGCGCCGCGTCGCCGGCGGCAACGCGAATCCGCCGGTGCTGTGCTTTCACCAGGTGCCGAACTCCGGCCAGGTCTTCGAGCGTTTTCTCGAGCGGATCGGCACCGACCGTCTCGCGATCGCGTTCGACACGCCCGGCTATGGCATGTCGGACCCCGCACCCGATCCACAGACGATCGAGGCCTACGCCGGTGGACTCGCCGATGCGGTCGGGGCGCTCGGGCTCGCCGATCGTCCGGTGGACCTCATCGGATACCACACGGGTGCTGCGATCGCGGCCGCGCTCGCGGCGGGCGGGAAAGTGCGCGTGCGGCGGATGGTCCTCTTTGCTGTGCCGGTGTTCTCGGCGCCGGAGCGGGCGAGCTTCGGCGCCCAGCCTCCGATACCGTTCGACGAGGAGGGCGACTGGGCGCGCGAGGAGTGGCGGCGCTCGTGGCGCTGGCGCGGGCCGGGCCAGTCCCGGGAAAGCGTGTTGCGCACCTTCGCCGAGAAGATGCGACCGGGCGCTCGGGAGCGCGGCGCCCGCGCGATTGCCGCCTTCGACATGGCCGGTGCGCTGCGTGCCTCAACCACGCCCCTGCTGCTCGTCCGCCCCAAGGACGATCTTTGGGAGGCGACGGGGCGCGCTTTCGACCTGCGACCTGACGTGGGGCACGTCGAACTGCCCGACCTTGGACACGGTGTCTGGGAGGTCGCCACCCGGCGCGTCGACGAAATCGTCCGCCAGTTCCTCGACCGATGATCCGCTCGGTCA
This sequence comes from Steroidobacteraceae bacterium, assembly GCA_044340335.1. Taxonomy (GTDB): domain Bacteria; phylum Pseudomonadota; class Gammaproteobacteria; order Steroidobacterales; family Steroidobacteraceae; genus UBA964. Next base: position 1,763 of record JBIITU010000099.1, on the reverse strand, counting down.
GCCTCGGGATACTGCTGGCCGGCGTGCTCCTGCCCGGTGCGGCGCGCGCCACTGGCGTCCTGCACGACCAGGGTTGGCAGGAAGCTGTGGTCTCGGTTAGCGATTTCGATGCGCACCTGCGCGTTTTCCGGGACGTGATCGGCTGGCAGGTGATTCACCGGGGTCGTGTGCCGCCGGGCCAGCTCGCCGCGTGGGGTCTCAGCGGCGATGCTGTAGCCGACGAGATCGTGCTGGCGCAGCGCGGCGCCGTGCGCGGCTTCATCCGGCTGGTGCGTTTTCCCGGAAGTGCGGACAGGCCAAGGATCCGTTCATCGGCCCAGCCGTGGGAAGCAGGCGGGTGGTCCGGGCTCAATGTGCGTGTCAGGGACATCGATGCGGTCTTCCGGCGCCTGCAGCGGGCCGGTTTTCAGGCCTACAGCGATCCGGTCGAGTTCCGGGTTCCGCCATACCGGGTTCGCGAGGCGATGATGATGGGCCCGGACGGTCTCGTGCTTGGGCTGTTGGAGCGTGTGGATCCGCCGTTCCGCGACTTCGAGTGGACGAGTCTCGTGTCGCAGCCGGTCACGGCATTCACCGTCGTACGCGACCTCGATTCCGTGGGCGACACGCTCGCGCGGATCGGTCTTCAGGCGCGCCTGTCGTTCGATGGTGCGGCCGCCGAGCCTGGGCCGAACCTTTTTGGCTTACCGCACGATCTGGTCGGCAACGTCACGCGGCACGTGAGATGGTGGCGACTGGGGGACGGCGACGCGGGCATGATCGCTGCGATGTCGTTCAAGGGTCTGGCGGGACGCAGCCACGTGGAAGCTGCGGCGCCGCCCTTGCTCGGACTGTTTGCGTTGCGCATGCCGGTTCGCGAGGTCGCTTCGGCGTGCGCGCGTGTGGGCGGCGCGCTGCAACCCACCATGCCTTTGGCGCCGTACGGCGTCGTGCGGATCTGTGCTGTCCGGCTGGAGAACGGCGCGCTGCTCGAACTATTCGCGAGGGAGAACGCCGCGCGCCGGGGGCGTTGAAGGCGGCGAGTCCGCCAATTCCGTCGAGGGGAGTCAGGCAACCCGATGCGTGAGGCCGTTGAGGATCTTCCCTCAGTCTACCCGGTCGTCCGGCTCGCGCCGGAGGTTCAGCTTCTCTAGGCTGAGCTTGTCCTTGTAGCTCATCACCAGCGCGGCGGCCGCGAGTATCAGGATTCCGCCCGCCTCGAACAGGATGTTGACCGGATCGATGTCCTTGCTCTGCAGGATGATCATCCGGCACAGCGCGGTCATGGCGATGATGATCGGCAGCGTCACCGGTATGCCGTGGAGCAGAGCTATCCTGAGTTCCGTGAACTGCGGGCGAGGGGAGGTCGTTCGCTGCCCGGCTACGTGCAGGACGAGTTCGAGGCGTATCTGCAGTGCGGGCGTCTGGAAGAAGGCTTCCTGCGTGTGCGCTGCGAGGGCTGCTACGCCGAGAAGCTCGTCGCGTTCAGCTGCAAGAAGCGCGGGTTTTGTCCCTCGTGCGGTGGTCGGCGCATGGCCGAGACGGCGGCGCTGCTGGCCGATGAGGTGCTGCCCGAGCGACCGCTGCGGCAATGGGTGTTGTCGCTGCCCTTCGCGCTGCGGTTCCTGCTCGCTACCGATCCGGATTCACTGACGCGGGTCTTGCGCACAGTCCTGCAGACCGTGCCGGCCAGAGAGCCTGAACCTGAGCAACAGGGCGAGGGTCGCGGTGTTGCCAACGCAGGCGGCTTCTCGCTGCATGCGGGTCTGGACATCCAGCCGCAT
>JBIITU010000098.1:0-9512 GCA_044340335.1 Steroidobacteraceae bacterium | reverse complement strand
CGCGGCTGGTCGGTGTTCTGGTTGTCGTGGGTGTCGTAGCCGCCCGCAGCCACCATGAAGACCTGGCGCTGCATCTGCAGCCGGTCGCGCACGGCGATCAGGCGCGCGACCATGGCGAGCTGTGCGCCCAGCGAAGTGGTCGGAAAGCTGGTGCGCAGCGGAACCGCCGCCGCGAGCGCGGCGCTGACCGTATCCGCGAGCCGCAGCGAGCGGGCATGCACCGCGGAGAAGCTGCGCGTGATGGCACTGTCGCTGCGCGCTGCCAGCAGGCGCTCGAACATCGCGCGGCGCTCGGCATAGAACGCGGCCTGCGGCGATGTCAGCACGAAGTGGGCCGATGCGCCGTCCGTGCCGATGTTGTACGGTGCGCCGGATTCGCTGATCTGGAAACTGGTCGTGCCGGTCAGTGAGACGTTGACCGGCAGCGTCTGGGTGGTCGTGTCGGCGGCAATGGCATCCGCGGCGCGCCCGGCCCAGCCCGTGCGCAGGCCGCGCTGCCCCGCGAGGGTGTGCCACTGCTCCTGCTGGTCGTTGTGCGAGAACAGCTGCGGCGGCAGCGGATGCCCGCTGTTGGCGGCAGTCTGGTACTGCGCCTTGCTGGTCGGCCGGATCAGCGGCCCGACGTTCGCCACCACCGCCGCCCGGCCGCTGTTGAACAGCGTCTGCATGCCCGCCATCGACGGGTGCAGGCCGTAGGTCGCACCGATCGGGTCGGGTGTCACGGGATTGATCGGCAGCAGGGCGCTGCGCTCGATCGCCAGGCTCGATGCCGTGCCGCCGCCGCGCGCCGCGAAGTAGGCGTCGTATTCGGCGGTGCTGCTCGGCACGACCATGTTCCAGGAATCGTTGCCGCCGAACAGGAACAGGCAGACCATCGCCTTGTAATCCGGGAACGGCCCACCGCCGGCCATCTGGGCGTACACCGTGCCTGGCGTGCGGCCGAAGGCGTAGGCGATGCCGCCGGCAGCAGCCGCGCGCAGGAATCGACGTCGTTGACGGTTCATGGTCGTATTCCTCAGCGCTGCAGCACGAATTCGGGCGACGTGACGACGAAGTAGATCGCATCGGCCACGCGCGTGTTGTTCGCATTCGCGGTGCCGGCAGTGGTCCGGTCGATCTGCGCGCGCGCCTCGGTGCGCAGCGTCGTCGACATCTGCGTCGCGCCGCCCAGCAGCTTCTCGGCGACGCGATCGAGCAATGCGGCCGAGTCCGCCACCACGCCCTGCTCGGCGGTCGTGTCGATGAACATGATGTCGGCACCCAGGTTGGTCTGCGCCGTCGTGCGGCGGATCGCCTGCGTCCAGAAGAAGTTCGTGACTTCCGTGTTCAGGAACTCGGTGGCCAACTGCAGCTCCGGCGCAACCAGGTTGCCCGTCGAGATCTCGCCGGGCGGTGCATAGAACGGACTGAAGAAGTTGAACACCGACGGCGACTGCCCCGGCCCTTGGCCGAAGATCGTCGACACGCCGCCCGGGAAGTTGCCAGCCTGCACGGCGAAGCGACCGCTCGCCGCGCGCGCGCCATAAGCGCGCCAGAACTGCGTCAGCCGCAACACCGGTTCCTTGACCTTGCCAGCGTTCGAGCCGGTCGGTGCGCTGCGCGCTTCGGAATCGAGCAGCACCGCGCGCACGACCGCCTCGAGATTCCCGCGCCGGCCGCTGCCGTCGTTGTTGAAGCGCTCGGCAACGCGCTGCACGTAGGCGGGCGACGGATTGCTCGTGACCAGTTTCTGGATCAGCTGCTTTGCGATGAACGGCCCGACGTTCGGGTGATTGAAGATGTTGTCGAGGGCGGCGGCGAGATCCTGCGCACCGGTCTGGCCAGCGGGCAGCAGGCCGTTCGCGAGCGCGACGCCCGGGTAATTCAGCAACTGCTTGCTGCCCGGTTCGTGCTGCTCCGGGTACAGCCGCATCGGCAGCACCTGGTTGTAGCCCGCGACTGGCACGATCTGCGGCCGCACGTTGTTGAACGTGCAGTTCGCATTGGTCGACGGGCAGGCCCACTTCCAGCCCGTGAAGACCCGCGCGAAGCCCTCGATGGCAGTCTGGTCGTAGGTCGGGATCGGCTGGCCGGCGCTGTCGAGCCGCGTCGAGCCGTTGGTGTTGAGCTCCACCAACCCGATCGCGAACAGCTGCATCAGCTCGCGCGCGTAGTTCTCGTCCGGGCGCAGATTGGTGCCCGAGACCGCGCGCTGGTTGCCGAGCATCGAGAGATAGACACCCATCGCCGGGTGCAGCGTGACGTCTTCGAGCAGCACGCGGAAGTTGCCGAAGGCGTTGCGCGACAGCATGTCGTAGAAGTCGGCGGTCGCGAAGCCGAGGTTCTGCAGTGCACCGACCTGCGAGACGACCATGATCTGCGACAGCGCGAAGGCGACACGCTGCCGCAGCTGGTCATCGCCGCGCAACGCGTTCTCGAACCACTTCTCGACCCGCGGCGCGTTCAGCTGCACGAGGTTGAAGTTCGCGCCGGCCGCCAGCGTCACATAGGCGGTCTCGACATGGGGCCGCAGCGTCGAGGCGGGCTTGGCGATCTCGGCGTCGATCCAGCGGCCGTAGGCGTTGGAGGAATCGCCGAGCCCGATCAGGCGCTGCGCTTCGGTCTCCGTCGCACCCATCGTCGCCTGGTTCAGGAAGCGGTAGGCCTCGACTTTCGCGACCGGCGGTGGAGGGGGTGGCGGGGGTGGCGCAATGACGGTGCCGCCGTCTGATCCGCCGCCGCCGCAAGCCACCACCAGCAGCGCGACGGCGGTTGCGATGGCGAGTCGCAGTGCCCGTCGACCGACGCCATTCTTCTTGTTGCCGAGCGGCATGCAGCGTTCTCCCGCGAACCGGAGACCCGATGGTACTCCGTCATCGCCGGAACGCAGCCTGCGCCGATCGGTTGACAGCCCGTCAGGCGGTGTCGACGCGAGCGTAGGCACCCGGGGTGCCGAGCACACGGCTCGCGACCAGACCCAACAACGTGTAAGCCGAAGCCCAACCCAGGTAGTGCGGCGCCTGCGGTAACGTCGCTGTCACAAACTGCTGCATCGACGCGCCGGCGAAGTGCCCCGAGAACGCGAACCAGCTGAGGTTCGATATCGCGAAAGCCACTGCTGCCGCCCCTGACACCATGACGATATGTCGCACCACGGTCGGTGCCGCAACGCAGCGGCAGCGTCGTCCCGCCGCCCACAGCGCGCCATACGCCGCGATCAGGAACGGATAAGCCGGCGACAGGCAATCCGCGCCGAGGCCTGCCTGCGCCAGTGCGGCAAGGTCGACGCCGAGCGCGACGAGCAGCAGCGCGGGGAAGGACCACGACGCGCGCAGCCACAGACCGGCGAGGAAGAACACAGCGAGGGAGGCATCCGGCAGCGCGAGCGCGCCGCCGAAGTGATCCATGCGCGTCGCGGCCATCGCGAGCGCGAGCAGTGACAGCAAGGCCATGTCAGCGCGCCGGCGTGTAACGCAGCGTCACGTGCCACTCGCGGCCCGGCTGCGGGAAGAACGCGGCCGTCGCGTACTCGCGCTCGAGCACGTTCTCGCCGCGCGCCTGCAGCCGCCAGCCTGACGCGAACGCCCACTCCGCCAGCAAATCGACCGTCGCGTAGCTGCCGAGCCGCCGCGTGTTCGCGAGATTGTCGAAGCGCTCGCCCGCGAACATCACGCGCGTCGCCAGCCGCACGGGCCCGACGCGGCGCGCGATGTCGGCGCGCGCCACTTCGCGCGCGCGGCGCGGCAGCACGTTGCCTGCGAACGCGCCGCTGAGACTCTTGGGGTCCTGCCACTCGAGCGAGCCAGAGAGGTCCCAACCGGCAAGCTGGGCCGCGCCCTCGAGTTCGACGCCGCGGATGCGGGTGCGATCGATGTTGACCGGGCTGAAGTTCTGGTCGAAGCCGATCAGGTCATCGACGCGGTTCTCGAACACCGCGAGCGCCACCCGCTGCGCGCCGCGCTGGAAGCGCAGGCTGGTCTCCACGGAGCGCGAGGTTTCGGGGCCGAGATCCGGGTTGCCGAAGCCGGGGAAGTACAACTCATTGAAGGTCGGCGCCTTGAAGCCGGTGCCGCCCGACAGCGTCACGCGCCAGTCCGGCGCGAACGTCCAGCCCCAGGCGATCGAGCCTGTCGCACGGCCGCCGAACTGTTCATCGTCATCGTGACGCGCGCCGAACTGCAGATCCTGCGCGCCGCGCGTCCAGCGCGCCTGCGCGAACACGCCAGTGCTGCGGCGCGAGGCTTCGACGTACGCGGTGCTGCTGTCGACCCGATCGCGCAGGTGATCCACGCCGGTCGTCAGCGTCAGCGCCTCGCCCGCATCGACGTCGACGAGCAGCGAAGCGCTGTCGCGCGTCGTCTCGAACGTCGACACCCGCGCGCTGCCGGAGAAGTTCTCGGTGTCATCGGTAGCACGGCCCAGCTGCGCGCGCAGCGTCGTGCGCGCGCCCAGCGGCTGGCGCAGCGACGCGCCGAGCGCGAGCTGGCCGAACTCGGCGACGTTGCCAAACGAGCCGTCGTACTCGACCTGCCCGTCGCTGAGCAGCGCGAAGCCCTCGAGTTCGGTCGCGGTGCCGAGCGTGATGCCACCGCGCAGCGAGCCGGAGTTGTTGCGATAGCCGTCGGCATCCGGTTCATCCGTGAAGCAGCCGACGAACACCGGGAAGCCGAAGCCCTGGCAAGCGTTCGTGCCATCGGTCTCGAGCCGGCTTGCATCGATCTGGAAATGGCCGCGCTCGCCGCGCCGGCCAATGCCGGCGGCGACCCGCTGCGTGTCGTTGGAGCCAGAGCCGACCGAGAACTGCGGCTGCCACGCGCCGCCCGCCGCCGCGCCGCGCGTGAATACCTGCACGACGCCGCCCAGCGCATCGGCCCCGTACAGCGCCGAGCGCGGCCCGCGCACGATCTCGACGCGCTCGATCTGCTCGATCGGGATGTCCTGGATCGCCGCGATGCCGGCCGTCGTCGAACCGATGCGCACACCGTTGATCAGGACCAGGTTCTGGTCGGCTTCGGCGCCGCGGATGAACAGCGTGCTGAGCTTGCCGACGCCGCCGTTGTTGGTCAGTGCGACACCCGGCGCCGTCGCGAGCACTTCATCGAGTGTCTGGAACTGGCGCGCTTCGATGCTGGCGCGATCGATGACGGTGGCCGAAGCCAGCGTCTGCGACAACGGCTCGGCCATGCGGCTCGCCGTCACGATCACCTGTTCGACTTCAGTGCGCGCAGGCTGCGCGACCACGATGGGAACACAGGCCGCACCCAGCGCGACCATCAGGCACTTTTTCATCTCACTCCCCGGGACGCACGCCCGCGTCCGGCTGGTTGCAGACTCAGTGCGGGGAGCATTCGAGGGAACAAGCGGAGACAAAGCCCCGACCCGTTCCTGGCCGCCCACCGCAGCTGAGGGTTCTGTCGGGGCCGGTCTCCGGACTCATGGGGCTGGCCGATCTTGGCCGCGGTTCGGGTCGCCTTCCCACAGTCCGTGTTGCGCGGACCGCAGTGGCATAGAGACCCTGACCACCCATTCACCGTTGCGGGGGCAGTGCCGGAATCGAACCTCGCAGGCTCTCACCGGCTTCCCGTTTCACTCCGCCGCCCCTGCATCCAGGCAAAGGCGCGGAACACCTCGACGGCCGGCACTATGCAGCGGCGGCCAGAGGCCGTCAATGCTCAGCGCAGGTCGCGGGCAATCCGAAAGCCGAAGATGTCCGCCTTGCGATCTTCGGGATCACGCCCGCGCCACGAACTGCGCTGGCGGAACATCAGCGTGCGCCAACTGCCGCCGCGCACCGCGCGCAATGCGCACGCGCCGCGAACTTCGACTGCGGAGCCATCGCGGGGTCCGCGCGGATACGGCGCGACGTAACAGTCCTGGGTCCACTCCCAGACGTTGCCGATCATGTCGTGCAATCCGAAGGCGTTCGGCGCCAGCGCACCGACCGGCGCAACGCGCGGCTGACCGTCAGTGCAGGGCGCAACGGGCGTGCGCCGCGCAGGATCGCGGCCGGATTCATCGTAGACGTTGGCCTGCGCACAGGCGCCGGCTTCGTCTTCACCCCACGGATACTGCGTCGTCGAACCCGCGCGCGCCGCGTACTCCCATTCCGCTTCCGTCGGCAGCCGATAGCGCTGCCCGGTGCGTTGCGACAGCCACGCGACATACGCCTGCGCATCGCGCCAGCTGACACAGACCACGGGATCCGTCGGACGCGGTGCCGGCGCGGACGCGGGCAATCGCTGCCAGTCGGCATCGGTGTACCAGCTCCAGTTGCCGCTCTCGCCGCTGCGCAGCGGCCCGTAGCAGCCAGGCTCGACAGCATGCCCCGTCGCTGCGACGAACGCGGCGTAGTCGGCGTGCGTGACTTCGAAGCGCGCGAGCGCGAAAGCGCGGCGAATGGTGACGGCGCGCCGCGGCCCTTCGGGTCGGCCGGCCTCGCCGCCATCGAAGCCCATCGTGAACCGTCCGGGCGCGACAACGACCATGGCGGGGCAGTCGGCGCAGTCGCGCAGTACGGCTCCGGCCGGCACGGCCGCCAGGTGCTGCTCAGCCGCGCCCCCGATGGGCGCAACCAATGCGCCAGCCAGGGCAATCAGCGCGGCGAACAGCAGCGGCACGTCTCAGCTGTGCGCGACGCCGATCAGGTCGAGACGCTGTTCGAAATCGAGCGTCGTCGGCAGCACGACGCAGCCGCTCGGCACGTCATCCGCGGGGATCGCCCGCGCCGCCATGCCGCCAACCCAGACGTCGCAATGGCCGCGCAGATGCTTCGACAGTTCGCCGAGCTGCTCGATCACCGGCACATAGCTCTCGGGCATGATCATCGAGACGAGCACCGCGCTCGCATCGACTTCGGTCGCGAAGCGCGCGATCTCTTCCGGCGGGCAGTCCACGCCGAGATAGTGCGTGTGATAGCGACGCATGGACGCGAGCCAGCTGCACAGCAGCAGCCCGATCTCGTGGCGCTCGCCGGACAGCGTCGCGAGCACGAGGCAGGGCGCGTTGTCCGAGCGCAGGTAGCCACGCGATGCGGAGATGATCAGCCGCCGCACGATGTCGGTGACCATGTGCTCCTGCGCGATCGACACCTCGCCGCGATGCCAGCGTTCGCCGATCTCGCGCACCAGCGGCACGACGACCGTGTGGATCGCTTCGTTCGGCGGCAGCAGCGCAATCGCGGAGGTCAGCGCTTCTTCGACACCCGATGGATCGGAGTGGATCGTCGCATCGAGCGCGCGGTCCACATACGCCTGGCCGCGCGCATTGCTGATGCGCGCGTGGCCGCCGGAGTCGGATACCAGCTTGGCAAGTTCGTCTTCGCCGAGTGCCGCCAGCCGGCTGATCGTGTGGCCGAGCTCGGTTGCCGTGCGCAGCAGGCGCAACCGGGCGACGTCTGAAGCGGTGTAGGTGCGGCGGCCCGAACCATCGCGGTTCGGCTGCACGACCTCGTAGCGCCGCTCCCAGGCCCGCAGCGTCTCTACCGTCAGGCCCGTGGCCTGCGCGACCGCCTTGATAGAGAAGTGGCCAGGGGCAGTTGAGTGTTCTGCGGGCTTGTTCATGGTTTGTATAGGGTCTTCATGTACAAAAGCTTGACAGATGTTGTACAGGATGTCACCATCCTTCTCGCCCCAACGCAGTATTCGCCTCCCGGCGGGTCTGAACCAAGCCGGGTTACAGGAGTTAAGTCCATGAATTTCAAAGCCATCTCGATGATCAAGTCGGCCGTTGCGGTTGCCCTGCTGGGCGCTGCGTCGGTCACCGCTGTCGCCGACTCGTATGACATGAAGGGCAAGGATGTCCTGTCCGTCGCGAAGCAGCAGGGCACGTTCAACACGCTGGCCCGCGCGATCGAAGCGGCCGGCCTGCAGGATGCCCTGACCGCCCAGGGCCCGGTCACGATCTTTGCGCCGACCGATGCCGCGTTCGCCAAGCTTCCCCCGGAACAGCTCGAGGCCCTGCTGAAGCCCGAGAACAAGGACAAGCTGGTCCAGATCCTGACGAACCACGTCGTCCCGGGCAAGGCCCTGACGGCTGACCAGATGAAGCGCCAGCGTGGCACCACCACGATGGAAGGCGACCAGGTCAAGTTCGAGCTCGTGCGTGGCCGCCTGCGCGTCAACGATGCCCGCGTCACCGGCGACTTCGATGCCTCGAACGGCAGCGTGATCGCGGTCGACCAGGTGCTGATCCCGAACTGAGCGATTTTCGACAGAGGACAGCGGCCCATGGATGGGTCGCCAGCAAGGATGCTGCGAAGGAAACTTCGGTAGTCCATGGAACGCCGGACGGGCCTTACCCCCCGTCCGGCGGGACTTCCTGAATCCGCCAGGCGACCGGCACACTGCCCGCGCCAGGCCCGCCCGGATCGCATTGCTACGATCCCGGCATGTTCCAGACCACCACCGTCGGCTCGTTGCCGAAACCCGACTGGCTCGCTGAACCCGAGCAGCTGTGGGCGCCCTGGCGCCTGGCCGGCGATGCCCTGCAGGCCGGCAAGCAGCGCGCCGCGCTCGAATGGCTGCGTGAACAGGAACAGGCCGGCATCGACATCGTCGGCGACGGCGAGCAGTTCCGCGTGCACTTCGTGCACGGCTTCCTCGAACGCATCGAGGGCATCGACTGGAACCGCAAGACGCGGATGGGCATCCGCAACAACCGTTACGAAGCCGAAGTGCCGACCGTCACGGCGCCGCTGCGCCGCCCGGCGGCCGTGCATGTCGCCGATGCGGCGTTCATGCGCGCGAACACGCAACGGACATTGAAGATCACCCTGCCAGGACCGATGACGATCTGCGACACGATCGCGGACGGCTACTACGGTCGCCGCGCCGACATGGCCATGCGCTTCGCCGAGATCCTCAATGAAGAGGCGCGCGAGATCGAGGCGGCCGGGGCCGATGTCATCCAGTTCGATGAGCCGGCCTTCAACGTGTTCGTCGAGGAAGTGCGCGACTGGGGCCTGCCCGCGCTCGAGCGCGCGATGCAGGGCCTCAAGGCCACGACCGTCGTGCACATCTGCTACGGCTACGGCATCGAAGCCAATATCAAGTGGAAGAACACGCTCGGCGACACCTGGCGCCAGTACGAGCAGATCTTCCCGTGGCTGAACGCGAGCAGCGCGCAGCAGGTGTCGCTCGAGTTCGCCGGCTCGCGCGTGCCGCATGAGGTGCTGCGCCTGCTGCCCGACAAGCAACTGCTGATCGGTGCGATCGAGGTGCTGCCCGGCAAGCTCGAGAGCGCCGACGAAGTCGCGCACAACATCATCGAAGCAACCCGCCACGTGGATCGCGAGCGGCTGCTGCCCTGCACGAATTGCGGCATGGCGCCGCTGTCGGCGGAACTCGCGCGTGGCAAGCTGCGCGCGCTCGGCGCCGGCGCGGCGCTGGCGCGGCGCCAGCTCGGCTGATCGCCGCGGCCGCACGATCAGGGGAACAGCATGGATCTGGGATTGCGTGAGCGTCATGTCGCCGTCGTCGGCGCGAGCGGCCTGCTCGGCCGGGAAATCGCGCGGGCACTCGCGACCGAAGGCGCGC
>JBIITU010000097.1:0-9536 GCA_044340335.1 Steroidobacteraceae bacterium | reverse complement strand
CCACGTGCTGACGCATGTCGTGGGCAATGGCCTGTTCCGTCGCTGGGCAAAGCTGATGGGCGATGCCGAGCGCTGGACCAGCGATCCGCGCTTCGCGAGCGATGCATCGCGCGGCGAACACAGCGGCCCGATCATCGAGCGCATGCGGCAGTGGTGCGCGGAGCGCAGCAGCGATGCCGCGATCGCTGAACTGGAGCGCGCCGGAATCCCGGCCGGCCGGGTGCAGACACCGCAACAGGCGCTCGATGACCCGCAGGTCGCGGCCATGGGCTTCCTGCGGGCCGTGGCCGATTACCCCGGGCTGGCGACCGCAGCGCCGGTGCCTGATCTGCCGATCCGCTTTTCCACGCTCCCCGCCGGCATCACGTCGCGACCACCGACGCTCGGCGAACACACCGACGAACTGCTGGGCGCGCTCGGCTATGACACCGCAGCGATTGCCGCGCTGCGCGCCGACGGCGTTGTCTGACGGCGGGCGCCGGCTGCTCAGGCGATCCCCGATTCTGGGCGCAGCCTGACGCGGATCACATAATCGCAGCCCGGCGCAACGCAGACTGATCGCATGTCCGACTCCGACTCCAGCGCGTCCGCGACGGACGCCACGCCCGCCGACTCGGCCGCGCAACTGATCTGCGTGGCGCGGCAGCCGATTTTCGACGCCAGCCTGCGGATCATCGGTTACGAACTGCTGTACCGCGGCAACCCGACGGCGACCCGGGTGCAGATGGTGGATGGCACACTGGCCACCGCCCGCGTCGTGCTCGCCGCCCTCAGCGACATCGGTCTCGATGCCCTCTCCCCCGGCGTGCTCGCGCACATCAACCTGCCGGACGCGCTGCTGCGCACGCCGCTGGTGCTGCCGCTGCCCGCCGATCGCGTCGTCATCGAGGTACTCGAGGACGTGCGCGTCGACGACGAACTGCTGGCCGGCATCCGCGCGCTGCGCGCGCAGGGTTTCCAGATCGCGCTCGACGACTGGGTCAGCGCGGGCGGAGACCGGCGGCTGCTCGAGGTGGCAGACTGCGTCAAGATCGACCTGATGCACGAGCCGCCGGAGACGCTCGAGGAAACGGTGCGGGAGCTGCTGGCCCGAGGGCTCAGCGTCGTGGCCGAGAAAGTCGAGACGCGCGAACAGTTCGAGCTGTGCCGCGAGTTGGGCTGCAGCGGCTTCCAGGGCTATTTCCTGCAACGGCCCGAGACTTTCAGCGGCCAGCGCGCACCGACCATGCGGCTCGCAACGCTGCAGGTGCTGGCGGCACTGAACAAGCACGATGCAACACCGGAAGAAATCGAGAAGCTGCTCGCGCGCGACCTCGGCCTCGTCAATCGCGTGCTGCGCTGCCTGAACTCCGGCTACTACAACCTGCCGCGCAAGGTCACTTCGATCAAGCACGGCGTCGTGATGCTGGGTCTCGAGAACCTGAAGCGGCTGTGCGCTGTCGTGGCCCTCGCGGCGTTCGAGGACCGGCCCAGCTACCTGCTGGTCAATGCGATGATCCGTGGGCGCATGTGCGAATCCCTCGCCCAGCAGCATGATCCGAACGCCGCCGGCAGTTTCTTCTTCGCCGGGCTGCTGTCGCATCTCGATGCGCTGCTCGGCGTGCCGACCAACGAAGCGGTCAAGGCGCTGCCGCTACCGCCGGACATCGAAGTGGCGCTGACCCAGCAGGACGGACCGATCGGCGACGCGCTGCGCGCCGTGCGCGCCTGGGAGCGCGGTCACTGGGACGTGACCGAAGCTGGCAGCGAGGCGACCGAGCAGATCCATCGCGCCTATCTCGAGGCTTTGCGATGGGCGGAAGAGTCGAAGCAGCTGCTGCATTGAAGCGCGGCGGCGCCCGCCGCGCCCGCGTCGCGCCGCGCCGCAGACCTACGCCGCCGCGACGCGATAGCCGATGCGCGGAAAGTGCACGACGACTTCGCCGCAGCGCGGATCGCTGCGTCGCACGCTGACGCCGCTCCAGTCGAGCGCGACGAGTTCGCCGGTCACTCCGCCGCGCAACGTGTCGTCGGGCGCGACTTCGACGCGCTGCCCGGCCTGCAGCTGCAGCGGGTCGTCACGATCCACCGCAAGCGCGGTCGCATCTGGACGCGCACCGCGGGCTTCATCCAGCGCAACCCCCGCCGCAATCTCGGTGCGCTGCCCCTCGCCCAGCGCGAGCATGGCCTGCTCCCACGCCGGCAGCGCCGCGAACGGCGCGAGCAGGCGCGCGGCCAGATCCGGAAAATAGGCGCGCGCCATCCAGACGAACACGTGCGCCTGGATGTCAGCGAGACCTGGCGCGGCACCGGCCAGGAACGGTCCGCGCGCGCGCAGCTGCGTATCGAGCCACCCCGCATGCACGCGGAACTGCGACTGCGCGTGCGTCGCGTCACGCAGCGCGCCGGCGAAATCGAAGTCGGGAAACAGCGCCTGGCGATCGGCGCGGAACGGCTCTGGCCAGTCCTTGGCGAGCAGATTGACGCTGATAGCGAGACCCGTGCGAAAGAAGGTCTCGCTCCACTTGACCAGCATCTGCGCGACGCCCGGATCGCCGCCGGGAAACAGCGTCGGCGCCGGATGACGACGCTCGAGCTCGAGCGCGATGCGCTGCGAGTCGATGTAGACGTCGGCGCCGATCTGCATCACCGGCGTGCCGCGATAGCCGCCGGTCAGCGCGACGAGATCATCCTTCGGCGGCAGCATCGGCGTCTGCACCGACCGCCACGCGAGGCGCTTGAGCCCAAGCATGCGCAGCGCCTTCTGCGTGAAGGGCGACGCGTCGTAGTGATGCAGGATGATCGCGGTCATGGAAGCTCCTTCGAACTGCGGGCGGTCTGCCCGTACAGGTATTTGTAGGCAGCGGGATCGGCGTGCAGGTCCTCGCCGATCGCGTAGGCGCGCTCGACCGCCGGCCGCTTGCGGATGCGCTCGAACCAGTCGGCGAGGCGCGGGAAGTCGGCCAGGTTCTGGCCCTGGCGTGCATGCGGCACGATCCACGGCCAGATCGCGATGTCGGCGATCGAGTAGTCGCCCGCGACATAATCGCGATCGGCCAGCCGGCGCTCGAGCACGCCATAGAGCCGGTTGCATTCGTCGGTGTAGCGCTTGATGCCGTACGGCACGACTTCCGACGCAAACGCGCGAAAGTGATGCGCCTGGCCCGCCATCGGGCCAAGGCCACCGACCTGCCAGAACAGCCACTGCAGGCAATCGAAGCGCGCGGCAGTGCCCGTCGGCAGGAAGCGCCCGGCGTGCTCGGCGATGTAGATCAGCACGGCACCCGACTCGAACACGGTCTGGCCGGTGTCGAGGTCGACCAGCGCCGGAATGCGGTTGTTCGGACTGATGCGCAGGAACTCCGGCTCGAACTGCTCGCCGCGACGGATGTCGACGAAACGTCGCGCGTAGGGCTGGCCGAGCTCCTCGAGCAGGATCAGAGGCTTCAGTCCGTTCGGCGACGGATAGAACCATAACTCCAGCATCGTCCCCCCGTTGCGCAGTCGCAACACCCACCGTGAAAAAACAGTCAGGCCTGTTTCTTTTTGTTGACTCTACCTATAATCCGGCGCGGCGCAAGGACAGCCCGTTCGCGCTTCAGAAGCCAGACAAGAGGGGAAACCGTCGATGCTTCCAATCCTACGACCCATGCGGTCGCTGCTCACAGCTTGTTCCGTTTTCGCGGTGGGCCTCGTCGGCCAGACCGCGCAGGCGCAGGAAGCTGAGGCCGCGCTTGAAGAAGTCACCGTGTCGGCCACGCGCCGCGCGGATACCAATCTTCAGACCACGCCGATCTCCGTGTCGGCCCTGACGGCTGCGGACCTCGAGCGCAATGTCGCGAAGGATATCGCGGGCATGGCCTCGTCCGTGCCGGGCTTCTCCGCCTCGCGCATCACGGCGTTCAACGCCGCATCGTTCGCGATGCGCGGCGTCGGCGTCACCGACATCATCGTCTACCAGGATTCGCCGGTAGGCGTTCAGTACGACGACTTCGTCATGCCGAGCGTGCAGACGCAGCTGCTCGACACGTTCGACATCGCCAGCGCCGAAGTGCTGCGCGGCCCGCAGGGCACGCTGTTCGGCAAGAACACCACCGGCGGCGCGGTCAACATCCGCTCCAAGCGGCCGAACATGCAGACGGCCGGCGGCGAGTTCCGCCTCGGCTTCGCGAAGTTCGGCGAGCAGACGATCCAGGCCGCGCTCGACCTGCCGATCGTCGAAGACAAGTTCGCGCTGCGCATGGTCGGCTCGTACATCAAGACCGACGGCTACTACAAGCTCGGCGCGGATTACGGCCCGATCAACACGTTCAACACCAACCCGGCGTTCGGCCCGGTCGGTGCGCCGTTCACGATCCCCGGCATCACCGGCACCTCCGGTGGCGGCACGGGCGAAACGGCGGGCGGCCAGGACGTCATCGCCGGTCGCCTGAAGGCGCAGTGGAACGTCACCGAGAACTTCACCGCGCTCGCGCAGCTCGAGCTGGTGCGTGACCGTTCGGATGCCGTGCCGTCGTACAACGACACGCCGCCGGGCGCGCCGTACCTGTGGAACGCACTGGGCTTCACGCGCCCCTCCGGCGATCCGCTCGACAACATGGCCTCGACGAACCGCAATGACAGCCTGCTCGGCATGGGCAACGGCCAGATCATCGACGTTAACGGCGCCTACCTGAACCTCGAATGGGATCTCGGCAACTACAAGCTGTATTCGGTCAGCGGCTATCGCAGCCAGTCCGAGCATCTGCCAAACACCTACACCGGCGCCGCGCCCGTGAACACGGTCACGGGCCAGCCGCTGTCGCTGTTCGATGCCTCGCGTGACACCGAGCGCGTCACGACGCAACAGGAGATCCGCCTCGCTTCGCAGCTCGATGGTCCGATCAACTTTGTCGCCGGCGCGTTCTTCCAGCGCAACGACGCCCGCTTCTGCGTCGTCCAGCTGCTCGGTTTCGTCGACCTGATCCAGAACTTCGGCGCGGCCATGCTTCCGCAGCAACTGCTGAACGGCAACCCGCAGATCGGCTGCAACGCGCAGAAGTCCGATTCGCTGGCCGGCTTCGTCGACGGCACCTGGGAAGTCAACGATCGCTTCACGATCGGCGCCGGCTTCCGCTACACGCAGGACGAAAAGGAATGGGCGGGTCGCACGCAGACCGGCTACAACGTCCTCGACCCGATGAACCCGGGCCTGACGGTCGCGAACTTCTCGAGCGTCATCGAAGCGGCGGACTTCGTCCGTTTCCCCGGCCTGCCCTTCGATGGCACGAACTGCATCGCGTCGTACGCCGATTCGACGAGCGTCTTCAACGGCCCGGGTTGCGCCACGCCGCTGGATTTCAGCAATCTGAAGACCAAGTGGACCGAACCGAGCTGGCGCCTGACGGCATCGTATGCCCTGACCGACGATGCGTTCTCGTACCTGACGGTGTCGCGCGGCTACAAGGCCGGCGGCTACAACGACCAGACGGGCACCAGCGGCATCCTCGTTCCTGAGCTGACCCGCCCGGTGAATCCTGAGTTCGCGACTAACTATGAACTCGGTTTCAAGACGCAGTGGCTCAACGACCGCCTGCGCATCAATCCGACGGTGTTCCTGACGAAGTACGAGGACGCGCAGCGCGCCGCGAACATCATCTCGGTCAAGAACGGTGCGCAGTTCCAGGAGACCGTGTTCTACAACGCCGCCGAAGTCACTTCGCAGGGCGTCGAGCTCGAACTGCAGGCACTGGTTACCGACAACCTGCAAGTGCGCGTGGCCGCTTCCTACCTCGATGCCAAGTACGACAGCTTCGTCATCAACCAGCCCGGCATCACGGCAGCGGATGGTTCGCAGATCCTGCCGCTGAACCAGGACCTCACCGGCCTGCCGGTGCCGCGTTCGCCGAAGAACAGCGGCAGCCTGATGGGCATCTACACGCTGCCGCTCGCCTCGGGCGCAGAACTGCAGTTCTCGGGCGACGTGTATTACGAAGCCGAGAACCTGTTCTACATCTCCGCTGCCGGCCGCGCCTTCGACGCCTACCTGGACTCCAAGGTGCTGTACAACGCGTCGGTGGCCTGGACGTCGGAAGACGGCCGCTGGACCGCACGCGCCTACGGCCGCAACCTCAGCGACCGCCGCTATCGCGTCGCGTCGCAGTCGGTCGCGACCCTGTGGACGCACAGCCAGTGGGGCGAGCCGCGCAACTTCGGCGTACAGGTCTCGCTGAAGCTCGACGGCAGCGACCGTCCGGCTGCGCGCAAGGTCGTCGACACCGACGGCGATGGCGTGCCCGATGACATGGACCGCTGCCCCGGCACGCCTGCGGGCACCGCCGTCGATGCGAATGGCTGCCCGCTGCCGGGCGATGCCGACGGCGATGGCGTCAATGACAACCTCGACCGCTGCCCCAACACGCCGGCCGGCAATCGCGTCGACGCGAACGGCTGCGAGCTGGATGCCGACGGCGATGGCGTCGTCGATCGCCTCGACCAGTGCCCGGGCACGCCCGCTGGCGCCAAGGTCGATGCCAAGGGCTGCGAGCTCGACAGCGACAACGACGGCGTCGTCGACAGCAAGGACCAGTGCCCGAACACGCCGGCCGGTGATCGCGTCGACGTGAACGGTTGCTCGTTCAAGGAAGAGCTGAAGCTGCCGGGCGTCGTGTTCGAAACGAACAAGGCGGAACTGGTCGATTCGAGCTCGACCTCGCTCAACGATGCCGTGGCGACGCTCAAGCGCTATCCGGACATCAAGGTCGAAGTCGCCGGTCACACGGACAGCGTCGGCTCGGACGCGTACAACCGCCGGTTGTCGCAGTCGCGCGCCGAAACGGTCATGGCCTATCTGAAGAACGCCGGCGTCACGAACGAGCTGACGGCGCGCGGCTACGGCGAGCGCCAGCCGATTGCGGACAACAACTCGGAGGAAGGTCGTCAGGCCAACCGCCGCGTCGTGCTGCGCATCCTCGGCATGTGAGTCGGTCGGCCGGGACGGCCAGTCCGCCCCGCGCCACCGCAAGATCAGAAGGCCCGGCGGGCAACCGCCGGGCCTTTTTTGTTACGCGCGCTCGATCCGGTAGCCGATGCGCGGAAAGTGCGTGACTACCGTGCCGACGCGCGGATCCTCGCGCCGCACCGCCACTTCGTGCAGCTCGAGCGTCACCAGTTCGCCGGTGACCGGGATCTTGCCGTAGTCGTCCGGCGCGACGCTGACGCGCTCTCCGGTCGCCAGGCCGAGCGGATCCGCGGCGTCGACGCCGCGACCCGGCTCCGGCGTGGCGGTGCGCGCGATGTCGAGCGCGGCCTGCGACTCGATATCGGTTCGCGTGCCGTGGCCGATACCGCGCACGCGCTCCTCCCAGGCCGCGAGCCGCGTGAACGGCTGCAGCAGCGGCATGGCGCCCGGTATGAAGGTGCGCGTCATCCAGACCGGGAAGTAGGCCGTGATGTCGGCCCAGCCCGGCGCATCGCCCAACAGCCAGCGGCGCCCGTCGGCCAGCGCCTGCTCGACGAGATCGGCATTCGCGCGCAACTGCGTCAGCAGGTGCGGCACGTCGGCGTCGAGCCGGCTGAAGTCCATGAAGTTGAAGAACGCCTTGCGATCGTTGACCACCGCCTCGGGCACCTCCTTGTTCATGCCCATCGACAGTCCCGCGCCCGGCTCGAAGAACGCGGTATCGCTCCACTGCGACAGCGCGAGCGCGAGACCGCACTGGCCGCCCGGGAACAGCGTCGGCGCCGGGAAGCGGCGCTCCAGTTCACGCGCGATCAGGCGGGTATCGCAGTAGATGTCGGCGCCGATCTGCAGCGTCGGCGTCTTGCGGTAACCGCCAGTCAGCGGCATCAGGTCCGGTCGCGGCATGATCATCGGGATCTGGACCGAGCTCCAGGCGAGCCCCTTCAGGCCCAAGGCGAGCCGCGCCTTCTCGGCAAATGGCGACCAGTCGAAGTGATGCAGGATCAGCCCGGTCATAACGCCCTCCCCGGCCTTGCGCCGGAATCCCTTGTGATTCAGCAATATACCGACAGCGCCCCGGAAAAAAACAGTCACGCCTGTTTATTTGAAGGTCTGGCTGCCTATAATCGGAACGATACAAGTCATTGGCCTGCCTCAGATTCTCTGTACCCATATGGATACCCAGACCGTCCAGCGTTTCCTCAACGGGATGAAGTACGAGGCCGAGCGCAGCGCGCCGCCTGACGGCTTCCCCGCGTTTCCTGACATCCCGTCCGGGCGCTATGTCGATCCGGCGTTCCTCAAGCTGGAGAAAGACTACCTGTGGCGGCGCAGCTGGTTGTACGCCTGCCACCTCGATGAGCTGCCCGAGGCCGGCAGCTACCTGATCTTCAAGAAGACCGGCACGCCGATCCTGATCGTGCGCGGCAAAGACGACGTGGTCCGCGCGTTCTACAACACCTGCCGGCACCGCGGCGCGCCGCTGGTCAAGGACAAGTGCGGCAAGTCCGAGGGCTTCGTCTGCGGCTACCACGGCTGGACCTATGCGCTTGATGGCAAGCTGCTGAACCTGCGCGACAAGCGTGACTTCGTCGCGCTCGACATGCCGCACCGCAACCTGATCGAAGTGCGCTGCGAACGCTTCTACAACTGGGTCTTCATCAACGAGGACGCGAACGCCGAGCCGCTGCTGCAGCACGTCGCGCCGTTCGGCGAGTACTTCGAGCAGTTCCAGCCGCAGACCTGGCGGCTCGTGAAGACAGAAGGCTTCGACGTCAAATGCAACGTCAAGGTGCTGATGGACGCCTTCCTCGAGGTCTACCACCTGAAGTCCATCCACCAGAACACGGTCGATCGCTTCCTTGACCACCGCGGCACGACGATCGCGCTGTACCGCAACGGGCACTCGTTCATGTGCACGCCGAACCGGCGTCCCGACTGGCAGGATCCCGGCACCAAGGGCATGCGGCGCATCGAGACCGCGACCGAGGTCTCGTCAAAGAACAACCCGTCGTTCAATTTTTTCCCGAACCTGGTGGTGCCGGTCGACCCGACCGGCGCGCCGTTCCTGCTGTTCTGGCCGACCTCCGACACCACGATGCGCATCGAGTGCATCTGGTTCGCACCCGACTGGGGCGACGGGCCGCTCGATCCGCTGTGGGAAACCCGCATCCGCAACTTCGATCGCATCCTCGATGAAGACCTGCAGTTCGCCGAGCAGATCCAGGAGTCGGTGATGTCGCCCGGGTTCCGCGGCATTCCGCTGAACTACCAGGAGCGGCGCATCTACCACTGGCACGAGGAAATCGACCGGCGCATTGGCCCGGAGCGCGTTCCGGAACACCTGCGCGTCAAGCCGCTGCTCGAACCCTTCTACGAAAACTGACGCGATGGCCGTCCACGCCCAGATCGTCGCCGCCGGTGCCAGCATCCCGCGCCTGCGGCTGCCGCGGGCGACGATCGCCGCGGCGATGGGCTGGCTGGGCGGCGCGCCAAGCCGCGCGACGGGTGCGCGCAGCACCTGCAACTGGGATGAAGACGCGCTGACGCTCGCGATCGACGCGGCGCGTGGCGCGCTGGCAGGCGCGCCCACGGTGGATGCGCTGTGCCTTGCCTC
>JBIITU010000111.1:0-9006 GCA_044340335.1 Steroidobacteraceae bacterium | reverse complement strand
CAGCGTCGGGCCGACCGCGAGTGCGAGCAACAGATCGAGCAGCTCGTCGCGCGTCAGCGTTGCCAGCGTCGCCGGCGCGACTTCGAACGGCGCGGTCGCGCCGCGCAGCGCCGCGAGCGGGGCTGCGAGCGGATCGAGTCCGAGCGCGCGCTGGAAGGCATCCTGGTACCTGAGCGTCTCGATCGCGCGAGCCGGCGCCGGGGCGCCTGCCGCCGCGACGACATGCGCGGCCAGCGCCGCGACTTCGTCGATCAGGCGCGGCATGTCGAAGCCGGTGCGATACCACTCGAGCAGCGTGAACTCGGCGTTGTGCAGCCGGCTGCGCTCATCGCCGCGCATGACGCGACACAGCTGCCAGATGTCGCCGCTGCCGGCCGCGAGCAGGCGCTTCATGGCGTACTCGGGCGAGGTGTGCAGGAAGCCCTGCGCGGGGGGCGCGAGCGACAGCGATGCCAGGTGCACATCGGTGACGCCGTGGCGCGCGACTATCGGCGTCTCGACCTCCAGCAGCCCGCGCGCACCGAAGAAGCCCCGCACCGCCGACACCAGCGCGGCGCGGCGGCGCAGTGTTTCGATGCTGGCCGTGGGCCGCCAGTCGGTCCCGTCCGCGCTCATGCCGGCGGTCGTGTCATGCCGGGTCGCGCAGCAGCGTGCCGATCTGCTCGCCCATCCGCACGACACGGCCTGGCAGCAGCGACGGATGCCACTGCGCCGCGCCCGGCGGCAGCAGCAGGATGATCGTCGAGCCCATGTTGAAGCGCGCGAACTCGGCGCCGCGCTCGAGCGTGGCGCCTTGCGGCGGCGTCGCGAGCTTCTGGAAGCGGCGCGGCCGGCGCGGCGCGACTTCGCCATGCCAGATCGTCTCGATGCTGCCGACATTCAGTGCGCCGACCAGCACCATCGCGTGGCTCAGCGCGCCGTCCTCGAAACAGCAGACGACACGCTCGTTGCGCGCGAACACGTCGCGGACACCCTCGGCAGTCACGCGATTGACGCTGAACAGCCTCCCGGGCACGAACCAGGTTTCGCGCAGCGCGCCGCGCAGCGCCATGTGCATGCGGTGGTAGTTGTAGGGCGCGAGGTAGATGGTCGCGAAACTGCCGCCCATGAAGCGCTCGGCCCAGTCGCGCTGCCCGGCCAGCAGCGTGTCGAGCGAGTAGTGGCGGCCCTTGGCCTGCAGCAGCGTGCCGGATTCGATCGCGCCGGCCTGGCTGACCGTGCCATCGACCGGGCAGGCGATGGCGCGCGGGTCCGCCGGCAGCGGCCGGGCATCGGCGCGCAGCGCGCGCGTGAAGAACTCGTTGAAGCTCGCGTAGGCGAGGGCGTTGCTCTCGACCGCATCGGAGAGATCGGGTTCGAAGCCGCGCACGAACGAGTTGATCAACAGGTTCTTGAACCACGGCACGCGGCTGCGCGTCGCGGCGTGCACGACGCGCGAGATCGTGTGTTGTGGCAGCAGGTGCTGCAGCGTGACGAAGGCGCGGTCGCGGATCGTCATAGCGGTGCCAGGGTCGTGAAGTCGCGCGCGAGCGGCTCCACGGCGAACGGCGGCGTGAAGATCGTGGTCAGGCGAGCATCCCGATCCAGCCACAGCAGGGCCGCCGAGTGGTCGATCGTGTAATCTCCGCCCGGGCGCGGCACGCGCACCGCGGCGACGCCGAGCTGGCGCGCGAGCTTCTCGATTTCCTCGAGGCTGCCGGTCAGGCCGGTGAACGAGGCATCGAAGGCTCGCACATAGGCACCGAGTCGCTGCGGCGTGTCGCGTTCGGGGTCGACGCTGACGAGCACGATGCGCAGGTCCGGAGCAGCGGCGCGTTGGCGCGCGCTGGACAGCAGCGCCAGGGTCGTCGGGCAGACGTCCGGGCAATGCGTGAAGCCGAAGAACAGCAGGCTGGGCCGGCCGCGCAGGTCGGCCAGCGTGAAGGGCGCGCCGTCCTGGTCCATCAGGCTGAAGTCCTGCAGCGTCCGGCCGGTTGGCAAGTGCGTGCCGGCGACCAGGTCTGGCGCTTGCGGTTGCGGGTTCGTGGTGTCGTCGCGCATCGAGATGGCGAGCCACGCGCCGACGACGGCCGCGACGACGGCGACGAGGATGAAGGGGAGTGTGGAGCGGTTGTTTGCCATGCGTCGATTATCCCACAGTGACCGTGTTACGCCGACCGTCGGCGAGTTGATGCAGCGTGGCGCTGCGCGCCTGCGCCGGGCCGGCGTGTGCTTCGGTCATGGCACCGACAACGCCATCGACGATGCCGCAGCCCTGCTGTGGCACGCCGCGCAACTGCCGCTTGCGGCGCCCGCTGGCATCTACGAGCGGCGCGTCCCGTTGCGCGCCCGCATCGCCTACGAGGCGCTGCTGCAGCGACGCATCCGCGAGCGCGTGCCGGCGGTCTATCTGACCGGCCGCACCTGGTTTGCCGGTCTGCCGATGCGTACGGATCCGCGCGCGCTGATTCCGCGCTCGCCGCTCGCCGAGCTGATCGAAGCGCAGTTCCAGCCGTGGATCGAGCCGCAGCGACTGCGTCGCATCCTCGATCTCGGCACGGGTGGCGGCTGCATCGCGATCGCGTGCGCGCACTGGCTGCCGGCGGCGCGGGTGGATGCCGCCGACATCTCCGATGCGGCGCTCGCGCTCGCGCGCCAGAACGTCCGCGAACACGGGCTCGGCCAGCGTGTTCGCTGCGTGAAATCCGACCATTTCGCAGGGCTGCGCGGACGTCGCTACGATATGATCGTCAGCAATCCGCCCTATGTGGGGGCGCGCGAGATGGCTGGTTTGCCAGCTGAATACCGGCACGAGCCCGCAATGGCGCTCGCCGCGGGCAGTGACGGCCTCGATTCAGTGCGCGTGATCCTTGCCGAGGCGGCAGCGCATCTGCAGCCCGGCGGCTTGCTGATCGTCGAGGTGGGTAATTCGGAGCGCGCCGTGCAGCGAGCCTACCCACGGCTGCCGTTCCTGTGGCTCGAGTTCGAGCGCGGTGGCGGCGGCGTTTTCATGCTGACGCGGGAGCAACTGGTGGCGCCGCCCGCAGCGCCGCGTCGCGCTGCGCGGCGTCGAACGAGGATTTGATAGCGATGTCAGGCAACACGATCGGCAAGAGCTTCTGCGTCACGACCTTCGGCGAGAGCCATGGGCCCGCGCTCGGCTGCATCGTCGATGGTTGCCCGCCGGGGCTCGCGCTCAGCGAGGCCGATATCCAACCCGATGTCGACCGGCGCCGCACCGGCACATCGCAGTTCGTCAGCCAGCGCCGCGAAGGCGACGTCGTGCGCATTCTGTCCGGCGTGTTCGAAGGCCGCACCACCGGCGCGCCCATCGGCATCCTGATCGAGAACACCGACCAGCGCTCGCGCGACTACGACAAGATCAAGGATCGCTTCCGGCCGGGGCACGCCGACTACACCTACCAGCAGAAGTACGGCCTGCGCGACTACCGCGGTGGCGGCCGGTCTTCGGCGCGGGAGACCGTGGTGCGCGTTGCTGCCGGCGCGATCGCGCGCAAGTACCTGGCCGAGCGGCTCGGCGTGCAGGTGTTCGGTTACCTCAGCAAGATCGGCACGCTCGAGATCGAACCCGTCGATCCGCCGTCGGCCTACACCAATCCGTTCTTCTGCCCCGATCCGGCGCGCGTCAAGGAACTCGAGGATCTGATCTGGCAGATCCGCAGCGACGGCGACTCGCTCGGCGCGCGCGTGACCATCGTCGCGCGCGGCGTGCCGCCCGGCCTCGGGGAGCCCGTGTTCGATCGGCTCGACGCCGAGATTGCCTACGCGATGATGGGCATCAACGCGGTCAAGGCGGTGGAGATCGGCGCAGGCGTGCGCGCGGTCGAGCAGAAGGGCAGCGAGCACCGCGACGAGCTGACGCCCACCGGCTTCCTGAGCAATCACGCCGGCGGCATGCTGGGCGGCATCTCGACCGGCCAGGACATCGTCGTGCACGTGTCGCTGAAGCCGACCTCGAGCATCCAGGTGCCAGGTCGTACGATCAACGTCGCCGGCGAGCCGGTCGATGTGATCACGACCGGCCGGCATGATCCCTGTGTCGGCCTGCGGGCCACGCCGATCGGCGAGGCGATGCTCGCGCTCGTGCTGGTCGACCACTATCTGCGCCATCGGGCGCAAAACGCGGATGTCGTGTCGACGACACCCGTGATAACCAAGAGGACATGAGCATGACCGGAAATGGAGCCAGCCCCGGCTGGCGCGTGGCGGTGCTGGGTGCAACGGGTCTCGTCGGCAGCACCATGATCAAGGTGCTCGAGGAGCGCAAGTTTCCCGTCGCCGAGTTGTTCCCGCTCGCGAGCGGTCGCTCGCTCGGCAAGTCGGTCGAGTTCCGCGGCAAGCGCTATTCGGTCATCGATGCCGAGACTTTCGATTTCGCGCGCGCGCAGATCGGGCTGTTTTCCGCCGGCGGCGACATCTCGGCGAAGTACGCCCCGCTCGCGGCCGCCAAGGGCTGCGTCGTGATCGACAACACCTCGCAGTTCCGTTACGAGGCGGATATCCCGCTGGTCGTGCCCGAGGTCAATCCCGAGGCGATCGCGCAGTACAAGGCGCGCGGCATCATCGCCAACCCGAACTGCAGCACGATCCAGATGCTGGTCGCGCTGAAGCCGCTGCACGATGCCGCCGGCATCGAGCGCATCAATGTCGCGACCTACCAGTCGGTGTCGGGCGCCGGCGCGAAGGCCGTCGAGGAACTCGCGCACCAGTCGGCCGAGCTGCTGTCGGGGCGCGGTCCGGTCACGCCCAAGGTCATCGCCAAGCAGATCGCCTTCAATGTCGTGCCGCAGATCGACAAGTTCATGGACAACGGCTACACCAAGGAAGAAATGAAGATGCTGTGGGAGACCCAGAAGATCATGGGTGACGCCAGCATCCGCGTGAATGCGACCACGGTGCGCGTGCCGGTGTTCTTCGGGCATTCCGAGGTCGTCAACATCGAGACCCGGCGCAAGCTGCCGGCGGCCGAAGCGCGCGCGCTGCTGGAAAAGGCTCCCGGGGTCGAAGTGCTCGATGAGCGCAAGCCCGGCGGCTACCCAACGGCCGCCACCGAAGCCGCGAACCGCGACACAGTTTATGTCGGACGGATTCGCGATGATTTGTCACATGACCGTGGCCTGAACCTGTGGATCGTCGCGGACAACATTCGCAAGGGTGCGGCAACCAACAGTGTGCAGATCGCCGAGATTTTGGTCCGGGACCATTTATAAGTTATATTGCGTGATCAGAGGCACTGGCGACTTGTTGCGCCAAGTGTCTGTTTTTATTAGAAATCCGCTTGCTTGTGCGGGGAGTGCAGATGGGCGTTAAGCAGTGGGTGCGGGCTATGCTCGTGCTGTCGGCCATGTCGCCGGCAGTTCATGCCCTCGGTCTCGGTGACGTCCGGCTCAACTCGACGCTCAACGCGCCGCTGGATGCAGAGATCGAGCTCGTCAACGCGGCCCCCGATGAGCTTGCCTCGCTGCGCGCCCAGCTCGCGTCGCGCGAAACGTTTGCTCGTTATGGTCTTGAATGGCCTGCTTTTTTGGCTAACGTCACCGTCACCCGCGCGAAGTCGCGCGACGGTCGTGACGTGCTGAGGCTGCGGTCCAGCGACGTCATCACCGAGCCGTTCGTCACGCTGCTGGTCGATGCGAACTGGGGCCGTGGTCGCCTCGTCCGCGAGTACACCATGCTGCTCGACCCGCCGGTGTTCGCACCGGCCGCGCCGGCCACCGCGCCGGCTGCTCCGGTCGCAGCGCCCACGACTGCTGCCACCCGCAGCGGCACCGTTGAACGGCCTGCCGCGGCTGCGCCGCGCGTCGCGCCGCCGGCCGCGTCGGGTGACGCCGCCGACAGTTACACCGTCCAGCGGGGCGACACGCTGAGCGCAATCGCTGCGCGAGTGTCCGGCGATGCGACCCGCGAACAGGCCATGGTCGCGCTGTATCGCGCCAACCCGCAGGCCTTCGAAGGATCGATGAACGACCTGCGCGCCGGCGCCGTATTGCGCGTGCCTGATGCCGGCACGTTGTCGGGCGAGTCCGCTGCGGCGGCCGCGGCCGAAGTGCGACGGCAGGGCTCGATCTGGCGTGGCCGTACCGCGGCCGCAGCGCCGTCGACGGCGACAGAGGGTGAAGGCCGCCTGCGTCTCGTCGCACCGACCGAGGCTGCAGCGCCCGCCGCTGCTGGCGGTAGCGGGGCAGCGAGCGCGCGCGAGACCGAACAGCTGCGGGGTCGCCTGACCCAGCTCGAAACCGAACTGACGAACACGAAGCGGCTGCTCGAGCTGCGCAACAACGAGCTGGCGGAATTGCAGCGTCGTCTGGGTGCTGCCGCTGGCTCGACCGCTGCAGCGCCGTCTGCGGCTGCGCCGCCGCCCGCTGCGGCTCCCGAGCCCGCCATTGCAGCCGCCCCGGCGCCGACGCCGGCCGATCCAGCGGCCGCTGACGCTGCTACGACGCCGGCCGCTGAAGACGGCACGGATCCCGCGGCGGCTGTGCCGCCGGCAGCGGTCGCCGATGCAGACGCGGCGCAGCCGATGCAGGCAAAGCCGCGGCGTGAACGCGCCGAACCGGCCGTCGAGGAACCGTCGCTGCTCACGAGCATCGTCGACGGCCTGAAGCAGTTCTGGTTCGTGCCGGTCGGCCTGCTGGCGCTGGTCGGTGGCCTGTTCGGCTTCCGCCGCTGGCAAGCGTCGCGCGATGCCGATCTCGACGACACCTTCGTCAACGTCGACGCCGCTGCGCGTGAGCTGACCACCACCGTCGCGCCCGTGCCGAGCGCGGCCAGCGACACGGCCCGGATCCGCCGCCCGAATATCGCGGCGAAGGACGATCGCGGTCTCGTGGTCGAGGAATCCGGCGAATACCAGCAGCCGCGCATGGATACCGCTGCGGCCCGCGCCGCGCCGTCGGTATCGTCCGAAGACACCTTCAGCGGCGAGACCGGCATCAATCTCGACCAGGGCGATCCGCTGGCCGAGGCCGACTTCCACATGGCCTATGGCCTGTACGACCAGGCCGCGGATCTCGTGCGACTCGCCGTGGCGCGCGAACCGCAGCGCCGCGACCTGAAGCTGAAGCTGGCCGAAGTGTTCTTCGTCTGGGGCAACAAGGAAGAATTCCTGAACACCGCCCGCGACCTGCAAGCCACGCAGGCGGCGGGCGCGCCCGGCGAGTGGGACAAGGTCGTCATCATGGGCAAGCAGATCGCGCCGGAAGACGCGCTGTTTGCTGGTGCGTCGATGCGTTCGGGCGCAGACGCCAGCGTCGACCTGCGGCTCGACGAAGGCTCCAGCAGCATCGACTTCGACGTCTTCGGCGACGGCTCCGGCCCGCAGCTGCGCGGCGGCGCGACCGTCACGGATATCGACTTCGGCACGGCGCTCGGCGACGAAGACGCGACCGGTGAGCGTGCCAAGCTGCCAGCTTCGGCGGCCGCGACGGCGACCATCCAGATGGACGTCGGCGGCGGTACCACGCGCGAGATGGCGCCGAAGTTTGCGAACACGATGCCGATCAGCAACGGCCTCGACTTCGATCTCGGTGCCACGGCCTCAACCGATCTCGGCGAGGCACCGACGGTCGAACAGCCCGCGCAGCGGGCCGGCAGCCCGACCATCAAGGCCAAGCTCGACGCAGCGCTCGGCAAGGTGGCTCCGGCAACCGACCAGACCGCCGAAATCGCGATCGATGACCTGGGCCTCGATCTCGGCGATGCGACCGGCCTTGATCATCCGGACATGACGCTCGACGCGCCGTTGTCCGCAGAAGGCCCGACGCTGGTCGCCAACCTCGATGACGATGGCATCGATGTCGGCGCGAGCCTCACCGAGCTCGACGACACGTCGCGCCGCATGATCGACGCTGCGTCGGCACCCACTGAAGTCGCGCGCCGGCCCAATTTCGACTCTGGTGCCACGGCTGAAATGCCGATGCCCGATCTCGACGAAGCGCCGGACTCTGGCTCCACCTCGATGATCGCCGCACTCGACCTCGACAAGTTCGAGAAGTCGCTCGACTTCAACCTGGGCGACACGGCGATGGTCCGGATGCCGAGCGGCGACGGCACGGTGCGGGTCGACATGGACGCCCCTGATGCGGATGCCGACGACCTGACGCTGCCGTCGCTCGAGCCCGTCACGATCAGTGAAGTCGGCACCAAGCTCGATCTGGCCCGTGCCTACATGGACATGGGCGACCCGGATGGCGCGCGCAGCATCCTGCGTGAGGTCCTCTCGGAGGGCTCGGTATCGCAGAAGCAGGAAGCCGAACGCCTGCTGGGCTCGCTGCCCGGCTGAGTGCGGCGATGCGCCGCTATGCGGCCTGCGTCGAGTACGACGGCGCAGGCTTCGCCGGCTGGCAGATTCAGCCCGGGCAGCGCACCGTAGAAGGCGAGCTCGCGCGCGCGCTGTCGAGCGTCGCCGCGCATCCCGTCGACATCATCTGCGCCGGCCGCACCGACGCCGGCGTGCACGCCACCGGGCAGATCGTCCATTTCGACTCCGGCGCCAGTCGCAGCCTGCGTGGCTGGGCGATGGGTGCCAGCACCGAGCTGCCGGATGATGTAGCCGTGTGCTGGGTCCGACCCGTGCCAGAGCACTTCCATGCGCGTTATTCGGCGCTGTCGCGCACCTATCGCTACCTGATCTGCTGTCGGCCGGCCCGGCCCGCGCTGGCGCGCGCCCGCGCGGCCTGGCAGCACGCGCCGCTCGATGTGCCCGCCATGCTCGAGGCCGCCGCGCGACTCGTGGGTGAGCACGACTTCAGCGCGTTCCGGGCCGCGAACTGCCAGTCGCGTTCGGCGGTCCGGCACCTGCGCCGGCTCGACGTGAAGCGCCTGCCGGTGGCCGCCGCCGCGCCGGGGCAGGGCGACTGGATCGAGGTGACGGCGACCGCCAACGCCTTCCTGCACCACATGGTCCGCAACCTGGTTGGGCTGCTGCTGGCCGTCGGGCGTGGCCAGCGGTCGCCGGAGTGCGCGACCGGGTTGCTCGCCGGGCGCGACCGGCGCCTCGCGCCCCCG
>JBIITU010000191.1:0-6382 GCA_044340335.1 Steroidobacteraceae bacterium | reverse complement strand
CCAGTTGCAGCGCGTGATCGGGCCAGTGGCCTTTTTCGTGCTCTACATCGGTTCGCTGGTGCTCAGCGAGGTGCCGACCTGGTACAAGCACCGCGGCAATCCGTCCTATGGCTCGCTGGGCGCCTCGGGGGCGATTTCCGCGGTGCTGTTCGCATCCATCGTCTACTTCCCGGGCCAGGAGCTGCTGATCCTGCCCATCCCGATTCCGATCCCGGCACCGCTTTTTGCGGTGTCCTACGTGGCCTATTCGTGGTGGTCGTCGCGGCAGGGCCGCGATGGCATCAACCACGATGCGCACCTCTCGGGCGCGTTGCTCGGCCTGTTGTTCGTGCTGGTCTACGAGCCGGGTGCCTACGCCGCGCTGTTCGCATTGCTGCGCGGCGGCTGAAGGCGGCGCCGCGGATCAGTCGCGGAAGTTCTCGTACTGCAGCGGGCGATCGAGTTCGAGCTTGCGCAGCAGCGCGATCGCCTGCTGCAGGTCGTCGCGCTGCTTGCCGGTCACGCGCACCTTGTCGCCCTGGATCGCGCCCTGCACCTTGAGCTTCGCTTCCTTGATCGCCTTGATGATCTTCTTGCCGGCATCCTGGTCGATGCCATGGCGCAGCAGCACTTCCTGGCGCGCCTCGGCGAGGTTGCTCAGGGTGTCCTTCAGCTCGATGCAGCCGACATCGATGCCGCGCTTGGCGAGGCGCTGCTTCAGGATCTCCAGCATCTGCTTGAGCTGGAACTCGACCTCGGCGCGCATCGTGATCGTGAAGTCCTTCAGTTCGTAGCTGGCGCCCACGTCCTTGAAGTCGAAGCGCTGCGACAACTCGCGGTTCGCTTGGTCGACCGCATTGGTCAACTCATGGGCATTGATTTCGGAGACGACGTCGAAAGAGGGCATGGTGGTCTCGATGCGGCGCCGCGCTCAGGAGTCAGAGGCGCGGGCGGTGTTGGGGTCGGGCGTTTCGGCGAGCAGCTGGTCGACCAGCGATTCGAATTCTTCGAGCAGCTTGCGGTGATGCTCGCCGGTCGCGGGTCCCGAGAAGCCCGTGTGGATCCGGCGCACCTTGCCGGCACGGTCTATGAAGATCGTGGTCGGGAACGCAAACACGCCGTTCAGTTGCGGCAGCTTCGTGGCCGCGTCGTCCTTGTCGGAGGTGCCGGCGATCAGCGTCGTGTACTCGATGCCGTAGCGCTCTCGAAAGCGCCGGGTCGCGGCTGCAGCCTGCGCGAAGTCGCCGAACTGTTCGAACATCAGCGACACGACTTCAAGGCCGCGCTCGCGATTCTGGCGGTGGAATGGCGCGAGGAAGGCGGCTTCATCATGGCAGTTCGGGCACCAGCTGCCGGCGAGAGCGATGACGATGACCTTGCCCGCGAAGCGCGGGTCGCGCAGCGAGACCATGCCGCCGTCGAGATCCGGGAAGCGGATATCGAGCGCCGACGCTGCATCGCGCAGCTGCGTGACGTTCTCCGAGCCGCCAATGTTCGCGTCGGGATCGAGCCGGCCGGCCAGGGGTTCGGTGAAAGCGAGCCCAGACCACCAGCGGCCAGCGAGCGTGCCGTCGGCGGCCAGCCGTGCCCGGTACAGGAACGCGTGCCCGCCATCGAACTTCGACAACAGCAGTTCCCCGTCGACGACTTCGCCGGCCAGAAAGCGATGGTCGCCGGTTGCAGTCAGGAAAGTCCCCGTCACGAGGCGGCCTTGCTGCGCGAACTCGC
This sequence comes from Steroidobacteraceae bacterium, assembly GCA_044340335.1. Classification (GTDB taxonomy): domain Bacteria; phylum Pseudomonadota; class Gammaproteobacteria; order Steroidobacterales; family Steroidobacteraceae; genus UBA964. Next base: position 4,675 of record JBIITU010000191.1, on the reverse strand, counting down.
CGACGCCTCGCGTCCGCTTGTCGCCCTCACCGAACTCGACGGCCCAGCGGCCCGAGAAATCGGCGGGCGGCGCCGGCTCCGCGGCAGGCGTAGCGGCGCCAGCGTCGCGCGCGAAGCGCCAGGACTCGCCGTGCCGGGCCGTGAAGGGGATCTGCTGGTTCTTCGCGCCGAGCTTCACCATCAGCACTTCGCCGCGCAGCGTGTCGCCGGCGATCGTGGCCGTCAGCGTGTTCTCATAGCCCGGCATGCGCATGCGCAGCGCGTTGCCTTCGACCACGACTTCGTCGATGCGCGTGCGATCGGCGCCGTTGACCAGTGTCGCATTCCACTCGCCATCCTGCTGGTTCAGCTCGAGGCCGAACGGCAGTTCGCCGCCGGGCAGCGTCAGCACGGCGCGCCACAAGCCTGCGCGGAGTTGCGCGGCATCGTTCGTGGTTGTCATGGCGGGTTCCGCGCCGTCACGCGTGCCGCAACCGACCAGTGAGACTGCGGCCAGCAGCGCTGCCGCGACGATGCGACGCCGAATGACCTCACGCACGCAATGTCTTCTCGAGCGTGGCGACGACATCCTTGCCGACCTTGCCTTGCAGGAACTGCAGGATGACAGGCACGAACTGCTTCGCATGCTCGGCGTTGAGCCCGAGCTTGCCGAAGCCCGTGACGATGCTGGCGATGACGGCCGCATTGCCGCCGCCGAGCGACGACGCGAAGCCGCCGAGCAGCTTGCCCATGCCGCCCGCCGCAGGGGCCTGGCGCACGAGGTCGTCGACGCCGGCCACGCCCCCCAGCAGCTTGCCGAACTGGTCCGCGCCGAGCTTGTCCTGCGCAGCCTTGAACAGGATGGCGGCGCCACCGCTGGCCTGTTTGGGGTCGACCTTGAGCTGGGTCGACAGCAGATCGATGAGTTCCTTCATGGCGGGCTCCGCTTCAGTCGTGTGCCGGGGTGGGAAAGCCGTCGGCGCCGCGGCGCCACGGTTGCCAGACGAGCGCGATCTCGCCGATCGCGAGATCGGATTTGCGCGGCGTCACGGCGACCTGCCGCAGCGCGATGTTGCCGGTATCGTGCGCGGCGGCGACGCGGGCCGATTCGGCAGCGAACTCCGCTTCGAGCGCCTGCAACCGCTGCTGCAGCACTTCGAGGTTCTCGGTGGCGCGTTCGACATCCTCGGCCTCGCGGCCGATCCGTGCTGCCGAACGCGCGGCGCTCGTCGCGCGGCCGATGTTGCCGGCGGACAGCGTCTTGCGGCCGAGGAAAGCGCCGAGGATGGACGCACCGACCGACATCGCCGTCTGCAGTTTCTGCTGCGAGGCCTGGCTCTGCTCGCGCGCCTTGCGTTCCTCGGCGCGGCGGATCTGGTCCTGCAGCGTCGCCAACTTCGGCTGGTACTTGCGTCGCAGCGCCTCGGCGTCGGCATCGCGCTGTTCGCGCGCGACGTGCGCGAGCCGCGCGCGGAAGTCACCCTCGCTCTCTTCCGGGTTCGATACCTGCTTGAGCGCATCGGCGGACAGCACGCTCGCGCGCGCGGTCTCGTAGAGATGCGATGCGAGCGACTTGCCGAAAGCCGGATAGCTCGCTGCGCGCAGCGCAGCCGCCGGCAGCTCCGCGAACGTCGCACCGGCAGCAGGGTCGCGCGTCAGGCGCGATTTCAGATCGGTCGACGTGGCGCCCGCGGCCCAGTCGACGGACTTGCCGTCGTCGGCGAAGGGCGCCAGCGTCGCGGTCGTGGTCCAGTGGTCGAGCTTGAGCTTCGCATCGACGAAGTGCAGCCGCGCGAGGCCCATGACCGCGGGACGGTACTCGATCGGGCCATCGCCGCGCGTCGTCGGCAGGAAGTACTCGTTGAGGTCCGCGGGCAGCGCCGGTCGCGGTGTCGCGATGGGTGCCGCCGCGGCCACGGCGGTCGCGGCAGCCGGTGAGGCCGTCGCAGCCGCAGCCGCGGCGCGCGCTGCCTTGCGCGGCGCCATCACGCGCGTTATCTCGGGGCCGGTCATCGGTCCGCGCAGGTAGGACAGCGCCCAGCGGCTCTTCATCAGGAACGGCGCGTCGTCATGGATGTTGCGCATCAGGAACACGCGCTGCGTCAACGCCGACATCATGCGATCCAGTTCGGCCCGATCGTAACCGCCGCCGAGCGCGCCTTCGAGGCCTTCGATGAGCCGTGCCTTGTCGCGTTCGGTCTGCAGCCGGCCGATCAGCCAGGTGCCGCAGTTCGCAAGGCCTTTGTAGTCGAGGTCGACTGGATTCTGCGTCGCGAGCACGCAGCCGAGGCCGAAGGCGCGCGCCTGCTTCAGCAGCGTCAGCATCGGCGTTTTCGACGGGGGATTCGCGCTCGGCGGGAAGTAGCCGAAGATCTCGTCCATGTAGAGAATCGCGCGCAGGCTAGACGTGCCCGGCTGGTTGCGCATCCAGCTGATCACTTCGTTCAGCAGCAGCGTGACGATGAACATGCGTTCGGCGTCGCCCAGGTGCCCGATCGAAATGATCGACAGGCGCGGCTTGCCTTCGGGCGTGTACAGCAGGCGCTGCGCATCGAGCGGCTCGCCGTTCATCCAGGTCGAGAAACCCGGCGACGCCAGCAGGTTGTTGATGGCCATCGCGAGCGCGAGGCGATCCTTCGCCGGGAAGAAGGTCTCGAGATCGAAGGCGCCGATCCGGTCGAACGGCGGCTTCTGCACGGCGTTAATCAGCCCAGCCATGTCGAGGCCCGTGCCGCCGCGCCACGTGCTCTCGATGATGTTGGCGAGCAGGATGTGCTCGCGGCTCTGCAGTGGGTCGGCATCGCGGCCGAGCAGCGACAGCAAGCCCGACACGACGGCGCCAATGCGGTCGCGCAGCGCAGCCGAGTCGGCGAGCTGCTCCGGCGGCGGCGGCGCGAACGAGCGCAGCACCGACAGCGGCAGGCCGGTCTCGGCGCCGGGCGTGTAGATCGCGACGTCCACGGCATCGCGGAACTTCGCGATGCGCTCCGGCGGCTGGCCCCACTCGGCGAGGCCGTTCTTCCAGGTCTCGGCGGTCTTCGCGGCGAACTGCGCCGGCGTCACGCCCTTGCGCTGCGCTTCGGCCGGGTCGACCCAGGGTTCGAAGTCGGTGCCAGCCAGGTTGGGAAACGCCAGCAGCAGGTTGCCGAGATCGCCTTTCGGATCGATGCATATCGCCGGAATGCCGTCGATGGCGGCTTCCTCGAGCAGCGAAAGGCACAGGCCGGTCTTGCCGCTGCCGGTCATGCCGACGCAGACGGCGTGCGTGGTCAGGTCCTTGGCATCGTAGAGGACGAGGTCGTCCTTCAGCGCGTTCGCGGCAGGGTCGAACTCGCGGCCCAGATAGAAGACACCGAGCTTTTCGTAGTCGATCGACATGCACTGTCCCTTGTTCTGATTCGCCGTCAGCCCCCACGCAGTGCGATGGGCGATTTGTTCAGCGTGCGCCTCCATTGTAGAGAGCGTCGCCCGGACGTGCATCCGAGTGGACACGCGGCCGGTCGAAACGGCGCCAGGCGCGCTCGTGGAAGTAGAAGGCCACGCTGTTGGCCAACGGTTCGATCAGGCCGATGCCGGTCGCGATCGCGACGGAGCCGGTCAGCGCGTAGGCAACGAGGAACGCGACGCCGAAGTGCAGGGCGGCGAACGACAGGGTCTTGGCGAGATCACGACGACGTTCCATGGCGAGAGTCTGCGCAGCGCGGTCGCAGAAGGCCAATCGATTGAATTCAGGATTCTCATAGACTTTGTCTATTGCCCAGAGTGGCCCAGGGTCAGTGCCGTGGCACCCGGTAGGATGGGCGCATGGAAACGCTGGGCCCGGAGTTCTGGCAACTGGTTGCCGTCGGATTCGCCGCGCAGCTGATCGATGGCGCGCTCGGCATGGCCTATGGCCTGACTGCGAGCGCTTTCCTTGCGACGCTGGGACATCCGCCTGCGTTCGTCAGCGCGACGGTGCACGCGGCCGAAGTGGTCACGACCGGCGCATCGGGTTTGTCGCACGCCTGGTTTCGCAATCTCGACCGGCGCGTCTTCATGAAGCTCGTGTTGCCCGGCATGGTGGGCGGCGCGCTCGGCGCCTATCTGCTGACCGAAATCGATGGCGACGTGATCCGGCCTTTCGTGTGGGCGTACCTGTTCATCGCGGGCGTGCTGGTGCTGCGCCGTGCCTTCCGGCGCGCGGAGCCGGAGCTCGCGCGCGCGCCGAGCTATGCGCTGGGCGGTGCCGCTGGATTCCTCGATGCGATCGGCGGCGGTGGTTGGGGCACGGTCACGACACCGACACTGATCGCGCGCGGCATGCCGCCGCGCTACGCGATCGGCACCGCCAACGCTGCAGAGTTCTTCGTCACGTTGTCGATCTCGATCACCTTCCTGCTGACCTTCGACTGGCGGCGTTTCGACCTGGTCATCGCGTTGCTGGGCGGCGGAGTCATCGCGGCGCCGCTCGGCGCGTGGGTGGCGCGACATGTACCGGCGCGCGTCGCAATGACCGCTGTGGGGTTGGTGGTGATGGCGTTGTCGGTCTTCGGCGCGTGGCGTGCGCTGGTTTCTTGACGGCCGCGCGACCCCGCGCCCATACTGCACTGCATGACGATTCGTGGCGTGGCAAACCGCTGGTGGTGGCGTCCCAACTGAAGAGGTGGGCGCTGGTCCCTGTTCGCTAGTCCGATTCGACAGCCATTTTCCAGAACCC
>JBIITU010000407.1:0-3201 GCA_044340335.1 Steroidobacteraceae bacterium | reverse complement strand
AACTTGATGCGGAGCTGATGCGTGAAACCGCCCTTTGACATTGCCGGCGACCTCGATACGCCGGTCTCCGCGTTCATGAAGCTCGCGGCATTCAAGCCCGGCTTCCTGCTCGAGAGCGTCGAGGGCGGCGAGCGCCTCGCGCGCTACTCGTTCATCGGTTTCGGCGACGCACTCGACGTAAAGCTGGACGCGGGCGGTTTCAACGTCGGCGGTCAGCGCAGCGGCATGCCGGCGGACCAGGCGGCACTGCTGGCGACACTGCGCGGCGCGCTGGCTGCTGCGCCGCGACCGGTTGCGGCCGGCGCCGGGAGTGTCGAGCTGCCGCTCGCGGGCGGACTGGTCGGATACTCGTCTTACGACCTGGTGCGGTTCTTCGAGCGGCTGCCGGCTCGCGCAGCAGACGCAGCTGCATTTCCGCTGTTGCATTACCGCGCGCCGCAGTCGCTGCTGGTGTTCGATCACCTGACGCGCGGTATCGCGCTGCTGCATGCCGGCAGCGAGGCCGAGCGTCAATCGTTGCGGCGCGAGGTCATCGGCGCGCTGCGCGGCGCGCTGCCGCGTGCTCCCGCGGGTGGTCGCTACGGCGCAGCCACGGCGTCGATGTCGCGCGAGCAGTTCCTCGCGGGCGTCGCTCGCACGAAGGAATACATCGCCGCCGGCGACGTCTACCAGCTGGTGCTGTCGGTGCGGTTCGGCGGCCGGCACGAACTCGATCCGTTCCAGGCCTATCGCGCGCTGCGCCTGATCAACCCGTCGCCGTACATGTACTACTGCGCCATGGACGACGTCACCGTCGTCGGATCTTCGCCGGAGGCGCTCGTGAAGCTGTCGAATGGTCGCGCCGAGCTGCGGCCGATCGCGGGCACTCGGCCGCGCGGCGTCGATCCGGACATCGATCGCCAGCGCGAGGTCGAGCTGCTTGCCGATCCCAAGGAGAACGCCGAGCACGTGATGCTGGTCGACCTTGCCCGCAACGATCTCGGGCGGGTTGCGCGGGCCGGCTCGGTGCATGTCGATCCATACCGGTCGATCGAGCGTTACAGCCATGTCATGCACATCGTCAGTGGCGTCAAGGGCGAGCTCGCCCCGGGTCGCGATGCCTTCGACCTGTTTGCGGCAACCTTTCCGGCCGGCACGCTGGTCGGTGCGCCGAAGGTGCGCGCGATGGAGATCATCGACGAGCTCGAGCCGGTGCGCCGCAACCTGTACGGCGGCACGGTCGGCTACTTCGGCGCGCGCGGCGCGATGGACCAGGCGATCACGATCCGCACGCTGGTGTTCCGCGGCGACGAGTACAGCTACCAGGCTGGTGCCGGCATCGTCGCGGACAGCGACCCGGCCGCGGAGTATGAAGAAGTGCGGGCGAAGAGCGGTTCTGCAGCGCGGGCGCTCGAGATCGCGGCGGAGGGACTGTGATGACGGGCGAAGCACCGCGGCTGCTGCTGGTCGACAATTACGATTCGTTCACCTACAACCTGGTGCAGGCGTTCCTGATCCTTGGGGCGCAGGTCGACGTGCGCCGCAACGACGAGATCACCGTGGCTGAAGCGCTGGCGCTCGCGCCGACGCACCTGTGCATCTCGCCGGGCCCCGGCACGCCCTACGATGCTGGCGTGTCGATGGACATGATCCGCGCGTTCGCGGGCCGCGTGCCGGTGTTCGGTGTCTGCCTCGGGCACCAGTCCATCGTCGAGGTGTTCGGCGGCAAGGTCGTGCGCGCCGGGCGACTGATGCATGGCAAGACCTCGTCGATCGAGCACGATGGCGCTGGTCTGTTCGCGGGCCTGCCCCAGCCCTGCGAAGTCGGTCGCTATCATTCGCTGATCGCGCAACCCGAATCGCTGCCGCCGGAACTGCTCGTGACGGCGCGCACGCCCGAGGGCGAGATCATGGGCGTGCGCCACCAGCGCCTGATGGTCGAAGGCGTGCAGTTCCACCCCGAAAGCGTGCTGACGCCCGATGGACCCGCGCTGATGGCGAATTTCCTGCGCCAGCAGGGCGGAGCGCGCGCGTGAGCGCCGCGAAGCTGCGGCCACTGCTCGAGCGTCTGCTCGAGCGCGGCGATCTCGATGCCGAAGAAGCCGAGTCCGTGCTGCGCGCGCTGGCGGATCCGCAGTTGCCGCCGGCGATGGGTGGCGCGGTGCTCGCGGCCCTGCGCAGCAAGGGCGTGGTCGCGTCGGAACTGCGCGGCTTCGCACGCGGCATGCGCGCGCTGGCGCGGCAGCCGCAGTTGCCCGCGGCGTCGCCGGATGGCACCGGGATCGCGAGTCGCGCGATCGATATCGTCGGCACCGGCGGCGATGCGTCGCGCAGTTTCAACCTGTCGACGGGCACGTCGCTGCTGGTCGCGGCTTGTGGCGTACCGGTCATCAAGCATGGCAACCGTTCGATCTCGAGCCAGAGCGGTAGCGCCGATGTGCTCGAACAGCTGGGCCTGAAGCTGCCGCTCGATGAGCGCGCGGCGGGTGAGTGCCTCGCGGCGACCGGGTTCACGTTCCTGTTCGCGCCGCACTACCACCCGGCGATGAAGTCGATCGCGCCGATCCGTCAGGCGCTGGGCGTGCGCACGGTGTTCAACATCCTGGGTCCGCTGACGAATCCGGCGCAGCCTGCGTTTCATCTGATCGGCGCGTATGCGCCGGATGTCGCAGCACTGATGGCGGATTCGCTCGCGGGCTTGGCTGCGCAGCGCGCTTTCGTCGTGCACAGCGACAATGGCTGGGACGAGCCGACGCCTGCTGCGCCGTTCACGCTGCATGACGTGCGCGAAGGGCGAGTCACCGTTTCGCGGCGCAGCGCCGCGGACTATGGTTTGCCGGCTTGCGAAGCCGCGGCGCTGGCGGGCGGCACCGCCGCAGAGAACGCCGCCGCGCTCGCCGCGGTGCTGCGTGGCCAGGATCGCGGTGCGCATCGCGATGCGCTGCTGCTCGGCGCTGCGCTTGCACTCGAAGTCACCGGCATCGAGCAGCAACCGCGCGCCGCGCTGGCGCGGGCGGCGCGCGCCATCGATGACGGGATGGCCACGCGGACCTTGGAGTCGCTAGCGCGCTTCGGCGCGTCGGTCGGCGGAGCGACGCCATGAGCCAGGATTTCCTCGAGACGATGCGCATCGCCAGCGCCGCGCGCGTCGAGCGGGCGATGCAGTTGCGCAGCGAGGCGGCATTGCGCGCCCAGATCGCGTTGCTGCCGCCAGCGCCGCGC
>JBIITU010000093.1:0-9681 GCA_044340335.1 Steroidobacteraceae bacterium | reverse complement strand
ATAGCCCTGGGTGTCGACCTGACCCGGCGAGAGGCAGGCGACGAGCACGCCGCGCTCGCGCACGTCCTGCGCCATCGACAGCATCATCATGTTGAGGGCGGCCTTCGCACCCTTGTACCAGTAGCCACCGGGCATGCCGCCGCCCTTGACGCCGAACGATCCCGCCAGCGATGACACGGCAAGGATCTTCTTCTGGCGACTGGCCAGCACGTTGGGAAACAGTGCCTCGCTGACGCGCAGCGGGCCGTGGGCGTTGAGGCGCATCAGGTAGTCGAAGCGGTCATGCGCGAGCTTGCCGAAATTCTGGCCGCGGAACTGATCGGTGTCGCCGGCATTGTTGATCAGCACGTCGATCGGCACGCCGTGCAGGCGCTGTGCCAGCGTTGCGACGCTGGCGTCGTCGACCACGTCGAGCGTTTCCAGCCGCACGTTGGGGCGCTGCTTCGCGAGCTCGACCAGTTGCCCGGACTCCGTCGGCCGGCGCGCGGTGGCGATCACGGTCCAGCCTGCTTCGGCATACTGGCGCGCGAACTCGAAGCCGAGGCCGCGGCTCGCGCCGGTGATCAGCACCGTGCCCGTCTCCGTCGACTGTGCGGGCGCCGCCTGCGACACACCCGGCAACAGACCGCACAGCAGCACCAGAACGGCGGGCACCCAGCGATGGAATACGAACTTCATGTCAGCCCCCTGCACGCAACGACAGAAACCGCGACGGTAGCGAAAACGCCTGCTGCGCCGGCCAGCCCTCGACCACGTCGGCCACCAGGCAGTGATTGACGCCGGAGTACAGCGGAATGACCGGCAGATCGCGCAGCAGGCGCCGCTCGACCTGCGCGTAGCCAGCGGCGCGCTCCTGCGGCGCAGCCTGCGATTCGGCCGCATCGATCATCCGGTCGACCTCCGGCTCTGCATAGCCGGAATAGTTCAGGAACGAGTCGCTGCGGAACCGGCCGATGAAGCTCGCCGGGCTCTGCACGACCGAGAACGGCCCATAGTCCATCAGGTCGAAGTCGCGCTGGGCGAGCGCGACGTTGTAGGCGCGGGATTCCATGCCGCGCGACTCGATCCGCACACCGAGCGGTGCCCACATCGCATCGAGGGCGAGCAGGCTGCGTTGCGTCAGCGGGTTCGTCGAGTAGATGGCGACCAGACGCCGCGGGCGCGCCGCGTCGACGCCGACGGCCGCAAGCAACTGGCGCGCCGCGGCCAGGCGCCGCGGCATGGGCCAGTCGGCGTAGACGGGGCGCACGCGCTGCGGGTAGTCCCGCACCGCATCCGGCACCAGTGATTCGCTCGCGCTCTCGCCGAGGTTGCGCACCCGCTCCACGAGCAGCACGCGATCGGTCGCGAGCGACAGCGCCGCGCGCATGCGGACGTCGGCGAGCGCCGCGCGGCGCAGGTTCAGGCCCACCCAGCCGCCGCTGTAGGCAGGCGAGCTGCGCAGCGCCGCGGGCAGTTCGCGTTGCGCCAACGCGTACTGCGCCCCCTCGGCAAGCTGGGCCACCTGCAGTTCCCCCGCGCGGAACAGACGCAGCCGCGTCGCGTCGTCGATGCCCATGACCCAGTCGACGCGCGAGGTGCGCGTCCGCGCAGGCTCGCGGAAGCGTTCGTTGCGCTGCAGGGCCAGCGTGCCGCCCTGCGACCAGGCCACCGGTCGGTAGGCGCCATTGACGACGATGCGCTCGGGTTTCGCCCATTCCGGACCGTGGCGCGCGATCGCATGCGTCGGCACCAGATAAGCGATGGACATGAGTTTCAGCAGATCGGTCTCGGGGCGCTCGAGCAGCACGCGCACGCCGCGCTCACCGTCGACCACGATCCCCAGTTGCTGCGGCGACCCCTCGCCGCGGCGCAGCGCGCGCGCGCCGCGGATCGCATCGAAACGATAAGCGAGCAAGGCGGCTGTCTGCGGCGCAAGCAGGCGCCGCAGGCTGGCAACGACGTCTGTGTTCGTCAGTGGCGCGCCGTCGCTCCAGCGCAGGGCGGGTTGCAGTTCGAAACGATACTCGAGCGCGTCGGCGCTGACCGACCAGCGCGCCGCACAGGCCGGCACGATCGCACCACGCGCATCGACGGCGGTCAGGCCCTCGAACAGGTCGTTGACGATGTCCATGTCGGCCGCCGAAATCGGCCGATGCGGATCGAGGGTCGTCAGGTTGCCGGCGCGCGCCCGACGCAGTGTCGAGGCCGGCACTGCGGCGGCACGCCGCGACCACGCTGCCGTGACTGCACCCGCGGCCACACGCGCTGCGAATGCGCGGCGCGTGAGAGCCGTCATGCCAGGCTCAGGAAACCCGACGGATGCGCGTGGCTGGGATGATCGACCCAGCCGCGCACGCGCGCGGTGATCAGGCGATTCGAGGCGCCCCGGTACAGCGGCAGGATCGGCAGGTCGCGCAACAGCAGCGACTCGGCCAGCGCGTATTCGCGCGCGCGTCCTTCGGTCGTCAGCTGGCCCTGCGCAGCGGCCAACCGCACATCGAAATCGCGGCTGCGATAGAAGCAGACATTGACCGGCGAGTCGCTGGCGAAACGGTCCAGGAACACGCCTGCCGTCGGCACGAGCGCAAAAGCCGAGTAGCTGAAGACATCGAACTCGCCCTTCAGCAGCGCAGCGGTGTAGGCACGCCCATCGAGCGGTTGCAGGTCGGCGTCGACGCCGATCATTTTCCACATTGCGGCTACGGCGAGAAACACCTTGCGCAGCGTCGGACCGGCCGGATACCCGATCGTGAGCCTGCGAACGCCGCCCGCAGGAGTGCGCAGCGCGGCAATCAGTTCACGCCCCGCGGCCAGACGACGCTGCATCGGCCAGGCTGCGTAATCCGGCAGCACCTCGCCGGCACGGTCAGGCAAGCCCGGCGGCAGGGCGCCGTCCATCGGCGTCTCGCCCAATCCTCGCACGCGTTCGGCCAGCACCTTGCGATCGATCGCGAGCGACAGCGCGCGCCGCAGACGCGGATCATCGAGCGGCTTGCGCTGCGTGTTCAGCCCGATCCAGCCCACGGCGCTTTCGGGCGAACTGCGCAGCCGCGCGGCGAACTCGCGTCGCGCGGTCACGAGCGTGCCGGCGTCTTCGATCGTCGCGATGTCGGCTTCGCCCAGCCGGAACAGCCGCAGCCGCGTCGGGTCGTCGTAGCCCGTCAGCCAGTCGACGCGCTCGATCGACACCCGGGCAGCGTCGAAGAAATGTCGATTGCGACGCAGGTTCACGACCTTCGCCCCTGGCGCCCACGCTTCGACGAAGTAGGGGCCGTTCGTCACCAGGTAGTTGGGCTTGGCCCATTCCCGGCCGCGCGCTGCGATTACATGCGGCGGCACCAGGAAGGCCGTGCTGAGGGCCCATGGCAGGCCGACGTCCGGACGCTCGAGTTCGATGTCGACGGTATCGGCGCTGCGGCTGGCCACGCCGAGCCGATCCGGCGCGAGCTGGCCGCGCTGCACTTCGCGCGCTGCGCGGATCGCCAGCAGGCGCTCCGCCTCGCGCGCGGCCGTTTCGGGCTGCAGCATGCGGCGCAGCGAGAAGACGACGTCCGCAGCCGTGATGGCGCGCCCATCCGACCACTTCATGCCCGGCCGCAGCTTGAAGGTCCAGCGCAAGCCATCGGCGCTCGCCGTCCAGCTCAAGGCCGCGCCAGCGCCCAAACGCCCGGCGGCATCCTGACGCGTCAGCGCGCAGAACAACTCCGGCCCCAGTTCGGCCGTCAGCGAGCCGGTTGGACGCTGCGGATCGAGCGAGGTGATCTCGCTGGCGACCGCACGCCGCAGGCGACCGGCAGCTGCAGCCGGTGGCGTAGGACCCTGGCCCCAGGCACGCTCGATAGAACCGGCCGCAAGCGCGCCCACACCGGCGCGGAGAACGTCACGTCTGTGCATGCAGCGATTATAGGGAAGCCGCGCGCGCCCGACCTGACCAGAGTCGCCTCACAGGGGCGACGGCGGCTCGTCGGACGCCGGTCCGGCCGCTGTCGCGACGACCGGCCTTGCGTGGGCGCGAAACAGCAGCGCACCGCCGACGAGCGTCAGCAGCGCGGCGAACAGGAACGGTGCCGCTGCGCCGAAGCCGAAGTACAGCGGGCCGGACACAGCTGGGCCAATGATGCGTCCGGCACTCGACGCGGAATTGAACGCGCCCATGATGGCGCCCCGATTCTGCGGCGTCGCCTCGAAGCTGACCAGACTCGACACGGCCGGCAGGAACAATCCGTTCGCAAGGCCGAATAGCCCGATAGTGACCCACACCATCCAGGCCTGGTTCAGCGCGGCGAACATCAGCAGGCTGACCACCACCATGGCAGCGGCGAGCAGCGCGACATTCTTCTCGCCCATCGCGCGTACCAGCGGGCCGATCAGCAGCACCTGCCCGAGAATCGAGAAAATGGCGAACGCCATGAAGTGCACGCTCATCAGCATCAGCGAGAAGCCGAACAGGTCGCGGCCCCAGAACTGGTAGATCGACTGCATCGAACCGCCCCCGATCGCCACCGCGAGGGCTGCGATCATGAGGCCCACCAGGACGTGGCGGCCACGCAGCGCCGCGAACGGCGCAAACCTGGGCTTCGGTTCGCCGGCAGCCGCGCGCAGCGGCTTGCGCTGTTCAGGCGGCAGGCTCTCGGGCAGCAGCAGCCACGTTGCCAGCAGGGCAAGGGCCGACAGCGCCGCCGATGCCAACGCGGGGCCGTACAGGCTCGGGTTGCCGGCCGCGTCAGTACCCAGCCAGCCGCCGAGCGGCGGGCCGATCGCAAATCCGACACCGAACGCAGACGCAACGATACCCAGGCCCCGGGCGCGATTCTTGGCGTCGGTCACGTCGGTGGCATACGCGTAGGTGGCGGCGAGATTCCCGGACATGATGCCGCCGAAGGCACGCGCAACCAGCAGCGACGTCAGATCGTTGGCATAGGCGAGCCACACGTACGCGAGCACTGATCCGGCCAGGCTGGCCAGCAGGATCGGCTTGCGTCCGAGGCTGTCGCTGTAGCGCCCCCACAGCGGCGTCGCGAGCAGCTGGAAGATCGAGAACACGCCCGGTCCGCCGAAGGTCTTCCAGAAATCGGAGGCACCCATCTGCTCGGCCACGAGCGGAAACGGAATCGTCGTGACGCCGAAGCCCATCAGGCTGATCAGCACCACCAGCCACAGCACACCGAGTTGCTTCATCACAGGGACACCGCGCCGCGCGACTGCCGCCAGGCAGGGATGGCGATTATTGGGGCGGTGCGGGCGGCGAAGCGGCACCCTGCGCTGCCCGACCGCGGCTTGGTCGCTGCCAGCGCACCAGCACGTCGGTGACATGTGCGACCAGCGCTGCCAGGAGCCAGCCGGCGACGCTGGCACTGCCCGCAGACGTCAGCGCCGCGCGCACCGCGAGCATCAGGCAGATACCAGAGGCAAGCACGCAGAGCACCCCCGCTGCCGGCACACCGCCGCCCGTGCGCGCCCGCCAGGCCAGCAGCACAACGGCCTCCACCAGCATCAGCGCGACGATCCACTCGAGCAGCGTTCCCGCCGCCAGCAGTTCCAGCACGCGCTCCAAGCTCATGGCGTGCCAGCGACGCCGAACGGCGCGTTGCGGCTGACGACGCTCGCGTTCAGCAACGCCGCAAAACTGACCCACGCGAGATACGGCAACAGCATCGCGATGGTCCGCCGGCGCAGTCGCCCGCAGTAAATGACGAGCAGCAGGATCGACAACCAAAGTGCGCCGACTTCGACGAGCGCCCAGTCGGGACGGCGCAGGCGAAAGAACAGCAGGCTCCAGAGGATGTTCAGCGCACCATTGGTGATGAACAGCACCGCGAGCACGCGCCGCTGGCTCGAGTCACGCGCGGCCTGCCATGCTTCGACGCCCGCCAGCGCGGTCAGCGCGTAGATCAGTGTCCAGGCAGGCCCGAATAGCCAGTCCGGCGGGTTCCAGGGAGGCTTTTCGAGGCCGCGATACCACGGCCCGATTTCAGTGGCGAGTCCGCCAAGCGCAGCGACGCAGAGCGCCGCGAGCGCTGCAAACCACAGCGCCCGGCGACGCACCGCCGCCGGATCGGTCACGGCGTGACGATACCGCAGAGATGCGCGAGGTCCTTGAAGAAGATACGCACGTGCGCGAGCGGCTTCGCGCGCACGAGCTTCTTGTGCATGTACGCCTGCCACGTCAGCGACTGCACGTCGGGATCCTTGCACATGCTGACGAAGCGCTCGCGCCGCTTGTCGCTGGAGTACCAGAAGCGCTGCATGATGCCCAGCACCCAGAACACCCGACCATGCGCGCGCATGAATTCACGGCGCGCACTCGACAGTTCGCGAGCGCGGCCGGTGGTCAGAAACCGGTCAGCTGCGGCAGCAGCGATACGACCGCAGGCCATCGCGTAGTAGATGCCCTCGCCAGAAGCTGGTGCGACGACACCTGCCGCGTCGCCGCTGACCATCACGTCGCGGCCATTGTCCCAGCGACGCAGCGGCTTCATCGGAATCGGCGCGCCCTCGCGACGGATCGTCTGAACGCCCTCGAGACCGGCCGTGTCGCGCAGCGCGGTGACGGCCTGTCGAATCGAAAAGCCCTTTTCCGCAGACCCTGCGCCGATGCTGACCGTCTGGCCGTGCGGAAACACCCAGCCATAGAAGTCGGGGGACAGGCGCCCCTGGTAATAGACATCGCAGCGACTGCCGTCGTAGCTGGCGACGGCGGCCGGCGCCGGCGCGCTGACGATCTCATGGTAGGCGAAAACGCATTCGACCTCTTCGCCACCCGGGATCGCCTGGCGGGCGATGCGCGAGCGCGCGCCGTCGGCACCGACCAGCAGCCGCGTCCGCACCTGATGCAGGTTGTCGGGGCCGTTGCGTTCACTGCTCGAGTAGTGCACGACCAGCGTGCCGTCGGCATCGCGTGACAGGAACTCGAAGTTGCCGGTTTCACGGCGCGCCCCGGCCAGCGCCGCGCGTTCGCGCAGCCACTCGTCGAAGTGCTCTCGATCGACCATGCCGACGTAGCCACCGTCGATCGGCATGTCGACCTCTCGCGAAGCCGGCGACACCATGCGCGCTGAGTTGATGCGCGCGACGATCAGGTGATCCGGAATCGCAAACTCCTGCACCAGCACCGGCGGAATGGCGCCGCCGCAGGGCTTGATCCTGCCCGCGCGATCCAGCAACAGGACGCGCCGCCCGGCGCGCGCAAGCTCATGCGCCGTCGTTGCCCCGGAGGGCCCGCCCCCGACGACGACGACATCCCACTCGGGCTTTGCGCCCGCCGACTGATGATTTGCACTCGCGCTCATGGCTGCTCCTCAACGACCAGCCGCCGCAGCGGCATAAGAATCGGACGCGGTGTCTTCCTCGCGTAATCGAGCACTGGCTGCAAGCCGGCTCGCAATGAAGAACAGCGTCCCCTCCAGAACGAAAACCAGACCGTAGGCGAACGGAATCGAATCAAACGCCCAGCGGCTGAAGTCCACCAGCATCGTCGCGCCGAGTCCGCCGATGGCGAATGCCAGCGCCTGCGCCGCGCCCCACAGACCCATGCGCACGCCTTCACGCGAGCGGCGACCGGCGCCCACCATGTTCATCATGGAGCCGAGTGCGCCGACCGCGAACACGCCGTTGGACAGCCCGAGCACGAACACCGAAGCCTGGATCGGCCAGCCGATCCCGACGAAGCCGGCGATCGCGAGCGTCACCAACGACAACCCGGAAGCGACGCAGCCGCCGATCGTCCAGGCGCGCAGCTTCTCTGCGGATCGGCCCGCGCGCGTGCACGCAATCGCAATCAGCGCCATGCCGATCAGCACGCCGGTGTTCTGCACGCCCGAGAGCTTGGTCGACTGGGCCGGCGTCATCTCGAACACGAGGCCGGCAAATGGCTCGAGAATGAGGTCCTGCGCGCTGTAGGCCACCATGGCGACAAAGATGAACAGCGTCAGGCGGCGCGAGTGCCCTTCGCGCCATACCTGCTGCAGGGCTTCACGGAACGGCGTTGGCGCGTCCGGCACCGCGTCGGCGCGCAGGCCACCGCCGCGCCCTTCGACGCCCCAGACAGCAAGCCAGGTCAGCAGCGTTGCGCCGATGGATATCCCGACGGTGACCTCGACCAGCCGCGCGGTCGAGAACGGCTCGAGCGCCTTGCCGGCAATGATCGACGTCACGACGAAACCGAAGATCATCATGATCCACGTGAGGGTTGCGCCCGCGGCGCGACGGCGCTCCTCGATGTGAGTCGCCATCAGCACCAGCAGCGAAGTGCCCACCATGCCGACGCCGACGCCGATGAAGATGAAGGCGACAATGGCCAGCGCGATGCCAAAAAGTGGCGCTTGCTCCATCCACTGGATCGCCACGGCAGCCACGGACGTGGCGAGGCCGAGCAAGGCCATGCCGGCCACGATCCACGGCGTGCGGCGGCCGCCGACATCAGAGCTATAGCCCAGCCGCGGGCGCAGCACCTGAACGACGTAGTGCAGCGCGACGAGGAAGCCGGGCAACATGGCCGGCATCGCGAGCTCAACGACCATCACGCGATTCATCGTCGACGTCGCGAGCACGACAATGGCACCGATCGACGCCTGCACCAGGCCGAGGCGGAAAATTGCTAGCCAGCCAAGACCGTTCGTCGCTGCCTGATTCATTCCCCCCCCTCCTGCCCCGAGTCAGCGCAGCGCGAGCGCGCTGACCATCATGCCGGCGACGTACAGCGGCACGCCGGTCGCGTTGTACCAGTAGTCTCGTTCTGCAGGCGCCGCGATCAGGCGCGTCATCATCAGCAGCTGCACGAACACGAGCGCGGCGATCGCCGCGGCGTGGAACGGCCGCTGCCAGGCGGCGAGCAGCCCAATGACCACGAGCTGCGGAACGATCATGAAGATGCAGGCGACCCACGCAGCGCGCGGCACGCCGAGCTGAACCGGGAGCGACCTGACACCCATGCGCGCATCGCCGTGCACGGATTTGAAGTCGTTCAGAGTCATGATGCCGTGCGCGCCCAGGCTGTAGAGCAGCGCAAGCGCGAGGATACGGCTGTCGGGCAGACCGCCGACCATCACGGCCGCAGCGGTGAACCACGGCAGACCCTCGTAGCTCAACGCCACCGCCGAGTTGCCCCACCAGCCGTTCTGCTTCAGGCGCAGCGGCGGCGCGCTGTACGCCCATGCGAGCGCGAGTCCGATTGTCGCGGCGATAAGCACCCACTGACCGAGCGTCGCGGCAACCGCCAGCGACAGCACCGTCCAGCCCATCGCGAAATACAGGCCGCGGCGGCCCGGCACCCGGCCCGACGGAATCGGACGTCCCGGTTCATTGATCGCGTCGACGTCGCGGTCATACCAGTCGTTGATGGCCTGGCTGGTGCCGCAGACCAGCGGACCCGCGAGCACGATGCCGGCGACGATCAGCCACCACTGCCCGTCGGTCGGCAGGCCGGTGGAAACGATGCCGCAGGCAAACGCCCACATCGGCGGAAACCAGGTGACGGGCTTCAGCAGCTCGAGGAATGCAGCGAGGCCGGACCGGGGAGTGACCCGGTTGGGATCGATCGCGCGGGACTCGGCGATCGCAGTGGAGGCGTCACGGGCCATGACTGGACGCTAGCATTGACATTTTAGACTGTCAACTTAACGTTACAGCCGGATTCAGTGCTCGCCCGACCGCTCCGAACTGGCATCGACCAGGCCGAAGCGACGCAGCTTCACGTACAGG
>JBIITU010000092.1:0-9771 GCA_044340335.1 Steroidobacteraceae bacterium | reverse complement strand
AATGCAGGTCATGGAGATCGATGCCAGCTCGGTCGTCGGGATCGAGGATGGCGAGATCCGCCTGCTCTCGACCGAGCTCGGCATCGAGGCGACGCTCGTGCCCAAATCCGAGGCGCCGCTACCCTATGACTGATCCGGCACGGCGGCGCTGAGCGGGGCACCGGTGCGCTTCCTCCCGGGCATTGCTGCCGCGCTGGTTGCCGCCTTCGCAATCGCGTGGACGATCCGCGGTCGCGACGGCGCCGATGATCCGCGCCCACCCGACAGTTTCCTCGACACCGAGGTCGCGCTGGGCGATGTGGACTCCACGGGCAGCTGCTACTCGCTGCGGGTGGTGCTGACTCAGGGGCAGTTCTGGTTGCCGAACGCGACGTCACTGTGGCGGGAGTTGAACCCGGGCGAATGGTCGTTCCGCGTGGAGTGGCTGGACAGCGATGCCCCAGGCGCCGCAAGCCAGTGGCGTGAGTTCGATTTCGTCGAGCGCGCCGGCCTGATCGAACCGCTTGAGGTCCGCCGTCCCGAAGCGGACGACGCGGCGGACAACCCCGTGCCAGCTCCCGCTCTCGAGGCCGAGTTCGCGGAGTGGGTCGGCGCGGCGCGGGAACGCGCTGCCGGCAAGGTGGATCGATGTCGCCAGAAGACTGGCCCAGACACTGATTCGTGACGCATTGCCCGTCGGCATCGGGCGACGGTGGCGGTGCTGCGCTGCCTGTAGGATCATGCCAGCGCTTGTTTTGCAGGAGCGTTCGCATGCGGATCCGCAGCCTCTGGGTTGTGCTGGGCCTGGCCTTGGTGCTGCCCTCTGTCGCCATGGCGCAGGGCCGCGCACCGCGCGAGATCGCCAGCCCCATCACCGACCGCTTCGCGGTCCGAGGCGCCTACTACCAGCCGTCGTTGACGACCGAGGCGCGCTTCGACAGCGACGCCGGCACGCCGGGCACGCTGTTCAGCGGTGAGGAAGACCTGGGCCTCGACGACGAGGCCAACCAGGGCCGCATGGAACTGACGCTGCGGATGAAAGACCGGCATCGCGTCCGCGTCGATTACCTGAAGCTCGATCGCTACGGCGAGAGCACGCTGTCGCGCCCGATCGTGTATCGCAACACCACGTACGCCACCAACGATCGGGTGCTGTCCGATTTCAACGTGCGCATGCTCGGGCTCACCTACGCGTTCTCGGCGCTGCGCCGCGAGAAGTTCGAGATCGGCGTCGGCCTCGGCGTGCACATCGTCGAGGCACAGGCGGCCTCCGAGGTGCGCGTGCGCAACGTCAACGAGGAGGGCAGCGGCATCGGCATCCTGCCCACGCTCGCCGTGGACGGCACCTGGCGCATCTCAAGCCGCTGGGCGCTGACCGGCCGCGCCCAGTATCTCGAAGTCAGCGCGGCCGACATCGAGGGCACGTTCGCCGACTATCACGTCGACGTGCAGTATCGCTGGCGCCGCAACCTAGCCGTCGGGCTCGGCTGGTCCAAGCTCACGCTGGACGTCGACGTGACCAGCAACGACCTGCCGGGCCTCGTGAACATCGACGCCGCCGGGCCGGAGCTGTTCTTCCGCGTCAGCTTCTAGGGCGTGTTGACGCTACGGCCGTAGCCCGCAGGAACTCGACGATCGCTTCGATCGTGTCTGCGTGCCGCAGCGCGCCGCTGTGGTTCAGCCCGCGCGTTTCCCTGAAATGACTGTGCCGCAGCCGCGCCGCGAACTCGCGCGCGTGGTCGGCCGGGGCGACGTCGTCGTCGGCGTCATGCACGACGAGCGTCGGCACGGCGAGCCGCGCGGCGAGCGCATGCGATGAGAACTGCTCGGGCGTGGCGCCAAAGCGCCGCGTGAAAAGGTCGCGCAGGCGGCGCGCGACATCGGCGCGCAGGTCGAGCACCAGCGCGAACGATTCCAGCATGTAGCCCGCATCGCGCGGCATGCCGATCACGACCAGCGCGCGCACGTCCGGATGCGGCTCGTCGGCGAGTTGCCAGACGGCGGCGTTGGCGCCCATCGAATGCGCGACGATTCCCGTGACGGGCGCGAACTCCGCCAGCGCGACGCGCAGCGCGCTGCGGAACTGGCCGAGGTCGGAGCGGCGTCCAGTCGAATCGCCGTGCGCGGGCGCATCGATGCCGACGACGCGGTAGCCCGCCGCCGTGAGTGGCTCGACGAAGTCGCCGAAGCGGGCGGCGTGCGAGCCCCAGCCATGCAGCAGCAGCACGGTCGGTGACGCGGGTGCCGGGGTCCGCGGCGACCACTCCAGTGCCGCGACCGAACCGCGCTCGACCGCGAGTCGTCGCCGCGTCGCGCGCGCGACCACGGGCACGTCAACGGCGTCGAGTTTGCGCCGGGGTGGTGTCAGGAACAGTTCGAGGGCGAGCTTGGCGGCGAGCAGCGGCGACAGCCGGGTGGTGACGGCGAACACGCGCCGCAGACGCGCGCGCAGCTCGGGTGTGACGCCCGGGATCGTGCGCGGCGCGGCCGAGGGTCCGGACAAGGGCTCAGTCGCCGCCGCCGTCGCCGCCGCCGTCACCATCGCGGGCGTCGCGGGTGTCGCTGGCAGCAATGGCGTCGCCCGAGCCAGCCCTCTCGCGCTCCACGGCGCGATAGCCGATGTCGCGTCGGTACTGGATGCCGCGCCAGTCGATGCAGTCGACCAGCGCGTAGGCCGCGCGCTGCGCGGCCGCGACGCTGTCGCCGAGTCCGACGGCGCACAGCACGCGACCGCCGTTCGTCAGCACCGCGCCGTCGTCGCGGGTCGAGGTGCCCGCGTGGAACACCTTGCCCGGCAGCGCCGCGGCGCGCTCGAGGCCGCTGATGACGTCGCCCTTGCGGACCGCATCCGGATAGCCGCCCGCAGCGATGACGACGCCGAGTGCCGCGCGCGGATCCCAGTCCATGCCGACGCGGTCGAGCTGGCCGTCGAGCGCCGCGTCGCACAGCACGGTCAGATCGGAGTTCAGCCGCGCCATGATCGGCTGGGTTTCGGGATCGCCGAAGCGGCAGTTGAATTCGATGACGTTCGGCGTGCCGTCCGGCGCGATCATCAGGCCGGCGTACAGGAAGCCGGTGTACGGCATGCCGTCGGCCGCGAGGCCGCGGATGGTCGGTTCGATGACTTCGCGCATGACGCGCGCATGGATCGCCGGCGTGACGACCGGTGCGGGCGAGTAGGCGCCCATGCCACCCGTGTTCGGGCCCAGGTCGCCGTCATCGCGCCGCTTGTGATCCTGCGAGGTGGCGAAGGGCAGCGCGCGCTGGCCATCGGCGATGACGATGAAACTTGCTTCCTCGCCGGGCAGGAACTCTTCGATGACGACCTCGTCGCCGGCGCTGCCGAAGCGGCCATCGAACATCGCCTGCACGGTTTCGATGGCTTCATCCGCCGTGGCCGCGATGATGACGCCCTTGCCGGCCGCGAGCCCGCTGGCCTTGACGACGATGGGCGTGCGCTGCCGTCGCACCCAGGCCGCGTCGAAGTTCGCGCGTGTGAAGGTCGCGTAGCCCGCGGTCGGAATGCCGTGCCGGCGCAGGAACTCCTTCGTGAACGCCTTCGAGCCCTCGAGCTGAGCCGGCGCGCCGCGCGGGCCGAAGCAGCGCAGGCCCGCGGCTTCGAATGCATCGACGATGCCGAGCACCAGGGGGCCTTCCGGCCCGATGATGGTCAGGTCGACGCGCTCGCGCTGCGCGAGCGCGATCTGGCCGGCGATGTCCTCGGCGGGCACGGCGACGTTGCGCACGCGCGGCTCGCGCGCGGTGCCGGCATTGCCCGGCGCGACCAGCACTTCGGCGACCCGCGGCGACTGCGCACACTTCCAGGCCAGCGCGTGCTCACGACCACCGCTGCCGATGATCAGGACCTTGATGCGTGAGGAACCCATGCCTGGTCTGCTTCTTGCCGCGCGCTAGTGCCGGAAGTGGCGCATGCCGGTGAACACCATGGCCATGCCATGTTCGTTCGCCGCGGCGATGACTTCGTCGTCGCGCTTGCTGCCGCCCGGCTGGATCACGGCGCGGATGCCGTATTCGGCGGCCACGTCGACGCCGTCGCGAAACGGGAAAAAGGCATCAGACGCCATCACGGCGCCAGCGACCGTCAGCTTCTCGTCGGCGGCTTTCATCGCGGCGACGCGGCTCGAATAGACGCGGCTCATCTGGCCGGCGCCGACGCCGATCGTGGCGCCGCCCCCGGCGTAGACAATGGCGTTGGACTTCACGAACTTGCAGACGCGCCACGCGAACAGCAGGTCGTCGAGTTCGGTCGCCGACGGCGCGCGTGCGGTGACGACGCGCAGCTGCTCGCGGCTGACGCGGCCGAGGTCGCGGTCCTGCGCGAGCAGACCGCCGTTGACGCTGCGGATCTCGATGCCGCTGCCGGTGTCGGCGGCGAGATCGCCGGTTTCCAGAACGCGCAGGTTCGCCTTGCTGGCGAGCACGGCACGCGCCGCCGCGCCGATGACCGGTGCGGCCAGCACTTCGACGAACTGGCGATCGACGATGGTCTTGGCCGTTGCGGCATCGAGTTCGCGGTTGAAGGCGATGATGCCGCCGAACGCCGACGTCGGATCGGTGCGGTACGCGGCCTCGTAGGCCGCGAGCAGATCGGTCGCGACGGCGACGCCGCAGGGATTGGCGTGCTTGACGATGACGCAGGCCGGCGCCTCGAACTGCCGCACGCACTCGATCGCGGTGTCGGCATCGGCGACGTTGTTGAAGGACAGATCCTTGCCCTGCAGCAGACCGGCGGTCGCGACGCCCGCGCCGCGCGCGTCGGGGCTGCGATAGAACGCCGCCTGCTGATGCGGGTTCTCGCCATAGCGCAGCGTCTGCACGCGGCGGAAGCGCGGCGTGAACTCGGGCGGGAAGCGCTCGGGCTCGATCGCGCCTGGCGAATTCGCCTGCAGGTAGGCGGTGACCATGGAGTCGTAGCCCGCCGTGTGTGCGAAAGCCTTGGCGGCGAGCCGGCGGCGGGTCGCGGCGCTGGTGCCGCCCGCTTCGCCAAGCTCTGCCAGCACGGCGGCGTAATCGGCTGGATCGACGATGGCGGCGACGCTGGCATGATTCTTCGCGGCAGCGCGCAGCATCGCCGGCCCGCCGATGTCGATGTTCTCGATGGCGTCGTCGTCGCTGCAGCCAGGCTTGGCGATCGTGGCGGCGAACGGATAGAGGTTCACGACCAGCAGGTCGATCGGCGCGATGCCGTGCTGCGCCATGACGGCGGCATCGATGCCGCGCCGGCCGAGCAGGCCGCCGTGGATCTTCGGGTGCAGTGTCTTGACGCGACCGTCCATGATTTCGGGGAACCCGGTGACGTCGGCAACTTCGCGCACCACGACGCCCGCGTCGCGCAGCAGCTTGGCGCTGCCGCCGGTCGACAGCAGTTCGACGCCGCGGGCGGCGAGGGCCTGGGCCAGTGCCAGCAGGCCGGTCTTGTCGGAGACCGACAGCAGCGCGCGCCGCAGGGGAACCGTGCCGGTATCAGTCATCGCCGTCTCCGTTACTGGCTCAGGCCAAGTTCGCGCAGCTTCTTGCGCAGCGTGCCGCGATTGATCCCGAGGATGTCGGCGGCGCGACTCTGGTTGCCCGACGCGTAGTCGAGCACGGTGCGAAACAGCGGTTCTTCGACTTCGCGCAGCACGAGATCGTAGAGGCGCGCGGGTCGGTCGCCGTCGAGGCTCGCCAGATACGCATGCAGCGCGCGCTCGGTGTGGCCGCGCAGCGGGATGGAGATGTCGGGCTCTGCTGCCGTGGCCTGCAGGATGGCGGGGGCGACCCCTGCGGGCCGCGTGCGCGGCGATTTCTTCGCAGTCATGCTGTCCCCGACCGAAATCTTCTTGTTATGACACCCAGGCGTCGAAGCGCCCCCTGACACACGCGAACTGCGCCGACGTGGAATCGGCTGCCATGAAGGCCCTGCGCGAGGCGCCGGGCGCATCGGGCGGATCTTCGAGCAGCTCGCTGTACCAGCCGAGGTGTTTGCGTGCGATCCGGAGACCCGAGTCTTCGCCGTAGAAGGCGTAGATGGATTCCAGATGCCCGAGAATAATATCACGCAGGTTCGCGCGCGAGAGCGGCGGCGGCGTCTCTCCTGTGGTCAGGAAGCCGTTGACATCACGGAAAATCCACGGCGCTCCGTGCGCTGCGCGGCCGATCATTACTCCGTCTGCGCTGCAGTAATCAAGTACTTCGCGCGCCTTGCGCGGCGTGTCGATATCGCCGTTGGCGAACACCGGGATGCGCACCGCCGCCTTGATCGCGCGGATCGTGTCGTACTCGGCTTCGCCCGTGTAGAAGTCGGCGCGGGTGCGACCGTGGATCGCCAGCGATGCGATGCCGGCATCCTCGGCGATGCGCGCGATGCGCGCGCCGTTGCGATGCTCGCGGTCCCAGCCGGTGCGCGTCTTCAGCGTCACGGGAATGCCGGCGGGCTGCGCGGCGCTCACTACTGCCGCGAGGATCTCCGCCACCAGCGCTTCGTCCGTCAGCAGCGCGGATCCGCACAGGCGATTGCAGACCTTCTTGGCGGGGCAGCCCATGTTGATGTCGATGATCTGGGCGCCCAGATCGATGTTGCGGCGCGTCGCCTCGGCAAGCGCCGCGGGCTCCGCACCCGCGAGCTGCACGACGCGCGGCTCGGGTTCGCCGGCGTGATCCATGCGGCGGCGCGACTTCGGCGTGCTCCACAGGCGCGTGTCGGAGGTGATCATCTCGGAGGCCGCGAGACCGGCGCCGAGCGAACGACACAGGATGCGGAAAGGTCGATCCGTGACGCCCGCCATCGGCGCCAGCACCCCCGGCAGCGCGATGCTCCAGCGGCCTATCCGGGGTGCGACGGCAACGGACTGTGGCATGACGGCAGCGTTCGGCGGCGCGGATGCGGCGGCGCGGCGTTCAGCGCGCCGCAGTCGTTCTCGGGATGTCGTTCGCGCAGCGCGTGCTGCCCGCCTCGACCAGGCAGACATCGAGTTCGAAGCCGACCGCATTGCCACCCGGGTCGACGAGCTGCACCGCGGTTTCGAGCCGCGCGCCCGCGGCGAGCAGCGTTGCGGCGGCCGTGCCCGTCGGGCGTTGCTGGTACTCGGCCGCCGCGAGGTCGCGCGAGGCGATGCGGTTGCCGTAACGATCCTGCAGGGTCACGCGCAGCAGCGGCATCGGCTGCGGCCTGGGCGACAGGTTGCGCAGGCTCGCGCGCACCAGCAGCGTGCCCGCCGCATCGGGTGGTGCGACGGCACCGAGTTGCCGCAAATCGTAGGCGCCGAGATCGCCGCGCAGCTGGATCGGCTGGCCGATGGCTGCGTAGAGCCGGCTCAGCGGGCCACTGAGGGCCGGCCAGGCGACCAGCGCCTCGCGCTGGTAGTGCACGAGCTGGCCCGCGAACAGCAGCGCGAGCAGCGCTGCGCCCGCCGCGTAGGCGGCGTAGTACTGCGGGCGCCGCGGTTCATTCGCCTGCAGCGCGTCGATGTCGGGTTCGGCAGGCGCGTCCGGCGTGTCGGGTGGCTCGGGCGTCTCAGGCGGCTCGAGTGCGCCGAGATCGATGTCGAGCTGGTCCGGCACCAGGATGGGGTCGTTGGCGGCGACCACCTCGTCGATGCCCGCATCGTTGGCTGCCGGGGGCATGTCGAGCAATTCGTCGTTGGCCGCAACCGGCTCCGTGTCGACGGCCAGGTCGATGCCGTCCGGCAGGCCGGCCGTACCCGGCCGCTCCGTCGCCGGGGGCGGCGAGTCCGCGGCCAGCTGCAGCGCCGGCGACTCGCCGGTCACCGCCAGATCGTCCAGTTCGATGATGTCGATGGGCTGCGTGCCGGCCGGCGTGTCGATCAGCGGCGCATCGAAGAGGGGCGACTCGAATTCAGGCGTCGCGAACGTGTTCGCGTCGAAGGGCGCTGCGTCGAAGGGCGCTGCGTCGAAGCCCGGGGCTGGCGACACCGGCGGCGCGTCAGCCGAGCGCTCGAACACGCCGGTGTTGGCACCGCCGGCAGCCACGTCGGTGTCGATCCTGACCTCGAAGAAGCGCGTATCGCCGTTGTCGTCGTAGGCCGGCTCGGGCGCGGCGTCGAACGCGGCATCGGCCGTCGCTGGTTCGAGTGCATCGGCTTCGGTGTCGTACAGCGACACCAGTGCGTTGAACACCGACGCGCAGCGACCGCAACGGACGTGCCCTTGCGCAATGCGCAGGTCGGCCGCCGAGACGGCAAGCGACAGCTGGCATTGCGGACAGATCGTGATCACGTCGACCCCTGGCTAGGTGCGCCGATTCTGACCGACATCGCGTCGCGACGCGATCCGGCGAGGCAGGTCCAGCCGTCGCGGCGGGCCTGCACGCCGATGTCGAACCACGGGCGATACGCCGCCAGCACCTCGTCGGCCTGTGCATCGAGCAGTCCGGCGAGCGCGAGCTGCCCGCCGGGGGCGCACAGCGCAGCGAGGCGTGGCGCGAGGTCGACCAGCGGCCCGGCGAGGATGTTCGCTACCACCAGGTCGGCGCCCGGCTGCAGGCCGGCGTCAGTGGCCACGATGTCGAGCCGGCCAGCGACGTCGTTGGCGAGCGCATTGTCGCGCGTCGCGATCAGGGCCTGCGGGTCGATGTCGTAGCCGGCTGCGCGCGCCGCACCGAGTCGCAATGCAGCGATTGCCAGGATGCCGCTGCCGCAGCCGTAATCGATGACCCGCGCGGTCGAGTCGCTGACCGTCGCTTCGAGCCACGCCAGGCACATCGCCGTGGTCGCATGCGTGCCCGTCCCGAACGCGAGGCCCGGATCGAGTCGCAGCAGCACGGTGGCGGGATCCGCGCGGGCGTCGGCCGGTGGCTCGAGTTCGTGCGGGCAGACCCAGAGGCGGCGGCCGAAGCGCAGCGGCCGGAAGTCGCGCAACCATTCGCGCTCCCAGACGCGGTCCGCGATCGGCGCGAGCTCGAGCGCCGCAAGGGGCAGGCCGAGCTGTGCCGCGAACTCGTCGGGCCAGGCCGCGTCCGCGATGCCGGCATCGAACACGGCTTCGAGGCGGGTCGCCGGCCAGAGCCGGAATTCGCCGGGAGCCGGTTCGAGGATCGCATCGTCGCGCTGGTCCGTGAAGGTCACCGAGTGCGCGCCGGCGGCGAAGCAGGCCGCCTCGATGGCGTCGATGGCCTCCGCATCGAGCCCATCAAGCCGGATGCGCACGCTGAGGAACGCCATCGCCGGGGCCCGCGTCCGCGCTACTTCAGGCCGAGCCGACGTTCGAGGTAGTGGATGTCGGTGCCGCCGGCCGCGAACGCTGCGTGGTTGAAGATCTCCTGGTGCAGCGCCGTGTTGGTCTTGATGCCCTCGACGACCATCTCGGCGAGCGCGTTCTTCATGCGTGCGATCGCGGTCTCGCGCGTGTCGCCGTAGGAGATCACCTTCGCGATCAGCGAATCGTAGTTCGGCGGCACGTGGTAGCCGGAATAGATGTGGCTGTCGACACGGATGCCGGGGCCGCCCGGCGGGTGCCACAGCTTGATCGGGCCGGGCGAGGGCATGAAGGTCTTGGCGTCCTCGGCATTGATGCGGCACTCGATCGCATGGCCGCGCAGCTGCACGTCCTTCTGCTGCCACGGCAGCTTCTCGCCGGCGGCGATCATCAGCTGTGCCTTGACGAGGTCGATGCCGGTGATCAGTTCGGTGACCGGATGCTCGACCTGGATGCGCGTGTTCATCTCGATGAAGTAGAACTCGCCGTCCTGGTAGAGGAACTCGAGTGTGCCGGCGCTGCGATAACCCACCGCGCGGCAGGCCTCGACCACGCGCTCGCCCATCCGCTCGCGCTGCG